>CAZHQU010000034.1:0-10587 GCA_964534245.1 uncultured Coprobacillus sp. | reverse complement strand
AAGTATAAGTTGTATTAATTGTAACAACTCCAAGTAGGGCAATTATAAATGGAATTAATAATAATACTATTAAATTCTTTTTCATTTAATTGATCACATCCAAATCCATAAATAAACTACTCATATTACGTTTAATATAAATATAATTAGGTATTAATATTAAAGTTAAAACAACCAATCCAATTAAATATGAGATAACTAAATCTACTCCAAAATAAGATATTATAGCTGTTACCATAAAATATAATATTGGTACTAAATAAGAATACAAATTAGATAAAAACGTACTTCTTGGTTTATGATTTCTAATACTTAATTCTTCTTTTAATGAAACTATTTCAAAGATAAGCAGTAATATACTAACAAGTAAGAAAGCAAAAATAAAGGTAGTAAAACTAATTACTTTGCCTATTAATAATACTAATAAGGTAATTAAAAATGAGGCAAACGATAAAGTAAATGGAATACTAACTTTAATTAGTAATTGTTTTTTATAACTTACCGGAATTGTTTTCATTACTTTTATTGTTTTCTTTTCCATTTGGATATATTGACTCGCTCCTTGATTAATAATTACCGTAAAGAACATTAAAATTAATACATCTATTAGCGGTAAGAAATTAGGAACCATACTAATATAATAAGCAAATACACCTGTTGTAAAGATTGTATTTAATGCTTTTATAACTAAATAAGCAAGTAATGGTTGAATAACTAAAAGACCCAAGAAAGAAAAACTATAATCACTATTTTTAGTTAAAAGCTTAAATTCTTTCTTAATCAAAGTCTTAGTTACAGAACTAACTTTAACTTTCTTATTTTCAATCACTTTATTATTTTTGTTGATATTAGCATTTCGAACATAATTAAATGCGAAGATTGCAACACTACAACCCAGCATAAACACACCTAACCCAATTGCAATAAATGGGAAAATATATCTAGTTTGATTTTTAAACATCGCACTAACGATAAAATGTGTTGGGAATTCATATTTTTGGAAATCAACTAGCTTTGGTACATGAACCAAAATACTATTAAAACTTCCACCTACTACAATTTCAATAAATAAGTTTAATACATATGTATAGATAAAACTAAATCCAAAAAGTAAAACTGCAATTACGATAAAACGAATAACAACATGTTTATTTAAAAAGTTTTTAATTAATCTAAATGGATAAACAAATATCAAAGCAACACCAACTTCAAAGAAGAAAGTAATCGCTGGATAAAAGACTCCAACATAGTAAAACATCATTGTTTTATTATTAATTACTCCATATGCTATAAACAGTGGAAAACTAGTAATAAAACCTATTGCATAATGAGTAATAAATAAGAATATTAATTTAGAAAAGATAATTGAAATTTCATCAACAGGATGAACAGATAATTGTTCAATATCCTTTTCATTAAAAAATAACCTATTAGCACTCAATAAACTAGATACAATAATAATTAATGATATAACAAATAAAAATAAACAAGTAAAAGCAATAGGAGCATCTTTAATACTATCTACTTTATTTAAAATAGTAATATATAAAAATACTTCAATACCAATAAAAGCAGCTACAAAGATAAACGAAACAATTATTGATGTAATTCGCTTCGACAAAGAAGTTCCTTTACCAAATAAAAGCTTAAAATCCTTAGCTAAGAGGTTAATCATTACTTACCTCCATAAGTTTCAATAAAGATCTTAGCTAATTGTAAACGTCTATTAGGATCGCGATTTAAATCAAACAGCTTGTCAACAACACCGTTGTTAACAAATGCGACTCTATCGCAAAGTTTTGAGACTAATTCAATATTATGACTAGTTACAAAAACACAATTACCATGATTAGCGTATTCACGCATCATCTTCTTAACAGACTCAACAGCCATAATATCTAAACCTACTGTTGGTTCGTCTAAAATCCAAATCTTAGGACTATGAAGAAGACTCGCAACCAAACATAATTTTTGTTTCATACCATGTGAATAATCAGAAATTGGATTATTAAGTTCAGCTAAATCAAGTTGTAATCTGCCACATAAATATTCATAATTACGACGCAAATCACCTTCACTAATTTTATAAATACTTGCAATAAATTCCAAATATTCATAACCAGTCATCTCTTCATAACAAGTAGGTTCACTTGCTACATAACCAAACGACTCTTTTGCACCAATTGGATCAGCTACAATATTAAATCCATTAACAGTAATAACTCCGGAATTAAATTTTTTTGTACCAATCATACAATCGATAGTAGTTGATTTACCTACACCATTTCTACCAATAAAACCAAACAATTCTCCCGGGAAAACTTCAAGGTCTAAACCTTTTAAAACTTCTTTCTTACCATAAGCTTTAAAAAGTTTATCAATTTTAATTGCTGGTTTTATAGTTTGAGTTTCATTATTATTATTCATCTACATCCCCCTCAATCTTAAGAACCAAGCTAAATTTTCCTTTTTAAATGTATACACAGAACCACAATCACTACAACTATACATACCTAAATCTTCATCTAAATTATCACCCTTACAAACAGGACAATATCTAGTGAATAATTTTTCCTTAATTGCTCTTTCGATAAATTTATCATTAACCCAATAAAAAGCAACACTCGCCTCAGGTATTCTATTCTTAAAGATAAAACGTGCTAAATCATTACTATCTTTAATATTGTATAATGATGCAATTTGTGTTGTTAATACACCAGTTGTATTAATACCAGTTAAATCTTCTACATTGCGATCAGTATCTAAAACTAATCTATGTGAAGATATATATATAGAATCATTTAATCCTATTTGAAGTAATATACTATTTGTTTTCATATCTAAACTAAGATTAGTATAATATCCATCATGATATAAATATAAGTTTTCTAAAGTTTGTTCCTTACCATCAGTTAGAACAAATCCTTTTTTCCTCATCGCTTTTATAACTAATAAATAATAATAAGTATTAAAATCTTTAATTAAACTTTCTTTATCTACATATTGTATAAACTTCTTATAGAATCGATAACAGTAATTATATAGACGGTCTTTAACCAAAATATTAGTTGGTTGAAGATTTTTCATCGATAAACGAACTTTAGAAACTTCCTTAAAGAAATATGTATTCTTAACAAATTTAAGCTTTCTTCTTAAAACATTTAATTTCTTTAAAGCTAATTCAATTTCATCATCTTCTAACATAGAGTTACCATTATCACTATCAATTGATGGAATTAACTGATTATAAAAATCAATATATTCCATAACTTCACTATCAATAATTTTAATAACCATACCGATAAAGACATTTTCATAAATCTTAATATCATCGGTATATTGATAATGATGAACATATTCTGGAGCCATTTCTAAATCTTTTTCCTTCCAAAAAGATGGTTCTTTAAACATTCTTTGGAAAGATTCAGTAGAAATGTGCCCAGCAAGTTCACTTCTAATTACCACATCCTCACCCTTATTTGACAAATGAGGATGAGAAATAATTGAGGCAATTACATTTAAGATAAATGAAATTTCATCAAAGAAAGCATCATCAGATGAAAACGAAAACGATTGTAATGAGTTCAAACTCAAACTATCTAAGTTCAAGTAAAAACTATTAATATCCAAAAATGCTTTCTTATAAATATTAAATTGTTCAATGTTTTCCTTTAAAATGCTTTCTTCAATAATTTTCATAAATTATAACCTCTTCATAATGCTTGAAGCAGTTTTTTCACTACGTCTTAATACGCCAGAACCATATGTTTTTTCCATTAAAAGAATTAATTCCTTTAAAGCATTTTTAACATAATCTTCAAAGCGTCCTTCAATTTTACTAATTACTTTTCTACTTAATAAGAAGTCAAGTGCATCTTCCTTCTTACCACCACATGCGATAAACACAGGAACAATATTTGTAATTTGCGTTAAAATACGGTTACCAAATGTAATATCAAATTTTTCATAAATAAAATCAGTAATAACTTCAAATTTAGCTAAATCTTCTTTAGTCATTTGATTATCAACATCAGCTAAAGCTGCATCAAATAATCCTTGTAAATGAGAATAACTAATATTAACTCTACCAGCTTCACCAGTAACTACAAACGCATCATTACGATTATCAAAATCAATAGTAATTGCACGGTCATATACTTTATCTGTAATAGTGAAAGTAGAGTCGTCTTTATTGGCAGTACCAACAAAGAATACATTACCTGGAATTTGTAAGAAACCATCTGTAAGTTTTGCAGGTGGAACAAATCCATAAGGAAGTTGCATAATCTTCATTCTTCTTTCTTCTAGTGGATATTCTAAGATAGATAAGAAGTCTGCAAAATAATATTCAACACGTGAGATATTCATTTCGTCTAATACAAATACATGTACTTTATCTGGATTGTAATTTGCATTATATAACTTAGTTAAGAATTCTGTTTCAGAATAAACTTTAGAAAAGTCATTGAAATAACCAACTAAACTTGTTCTATCACGCCATGTAGCTTGTACAGGAATGAATAATGATTCTGCATTAATGAATTTTGCAAAGTAACGAGGTAAAGATGATTTACCAGTACCACTTAAACCTTCTAAAATTAAGAATTTAGATGCAGCTAGTCCACTAATAAAATAACGAATTGTATCAAGTTCATAATATAACTTTTCTTCTTTTGCTAAATAATTTCTAAAACGAACACAAAGTTCATCTAGCAAATATTTATCAGTAGGAATTTCATCAACAGTATAACCATCATGCTTAACATCTAATACAGAAAGTCCTGGGAATACTTTTTCTCTATCATCTAACTCTTCAGCCTTACGAACAACACTTTCTCCGCCAGCACCACCAGCTCCACCAGCACCAGGTGCACCAGGTGCACCAGGAGCAGTTGCATTTGTACCTTGAGGTGTTTCTGGAAGGTCAAAGTTAGCTGTTACATCGGCATTGATTTCATCTTCATCACCAATAACAATTTCATCTTCTTTATCAAGTGATTTAAATGGTTTATCAATTAATAAGTAGTTAGTAACAAACATTAAAGCTCCACCAAATAAAGCAAATAATGCTACATAAATAACAGTACCTAAACATAAACTTTGCCATAAGTAAGTCATCGCTTTACCAATGTTTTCACCAGTTAAAGGATTTTGGAATAAAATACCTACACCTAATGATAAAATCGCACAAACAACAAAACTTAAAACATAAGTTAAAATCATTTTAGGTCCATATTTCTTTTTACCATTTACAATTGCATATTGTCTTTCATACAAGAATAAACCAATAAATACAGAAATGTAAATGGCAACTAAAATTAAACATAAAATCATTGATGCACCAACATCAATTAAATGGAAATTAA
The DNA here is from genome assembly GCA_964534245.1 of uncultured Coprobacillus sp. Classification (GTDB taxonomy): domain Bacteria; phylum Bacillota_I; class Bacilli_A; order ML615J-28; family CAG-698; genus CAG-698. The sequence goes on along the minus strand of CAZHQU010000034.1, from coordinate 5,221 downwards.
ATAAACTTCCTAAAGCCGCAATTGGATTCTTCTTACTAACAAGACCTCCACTTGCGTCTAAACAAATTCCTGTGAATAAGATTGTGAAAGAATAAAAGATAGCTAAAGCTAATTTAATAAAATTCTTTCTAGTAAAATAGGGTTTAATCATATTTCACATCTCCCTTACTAATCATCATTATTATCAATAACTACTTCTTCTGTAGTTATATTTTCATCATCTTTTTTAATTTCTTTAATTATTGAATTGTTTGAATGTTCTAATAAAGAACCATCACCAATTGGATTCTTTTCAATGAAACCTTCTTCATCAAAAGTATACGCAAAACCTTTATAATAAATAGTTTCAGTATACTCAGCTCTAAGACTTTCCTTAGTAGACTCATCAAGATAATCTAAAGCTTCTTCTAATTTTTCCGCTCTTTCATCTTGAGCTTTATTAATCTTACTTGCAGTTCTATCAATCATAAGTAAGCAATATACTAACGATAAAACAGTAATAATCCCTGCATAAGATTGTAAAAATAAAACAAATATTCCGATACCAGGTATCCTTTTACCAGTATATCTTCCAATTACATCTTCAAATACTGGTCTATAATCATCGGTTGCATTATTATTATCACCACGAGTTATATACTTAGTAGGACTATTAGTATAATCAAAATCAATAATACGGTGAATAACATTTATACCCTTATTATTACGAAAAGCAATTACATCATATTGACGCAATTCATTTTGCTTAACTTCTTCTAACACAATTATGTCATATTGTTGAAATTGATTATTTAAACCCATAGTAAACAAATATGTATTTGCTTCATTCTTATTACTCATTGAACCACTGGCAACAACCATAATAGTTCTATCACCTAACATCATCTGATTACCAGAAAATTTGTTAATTAATGAGAAAATAAAGATAGGAATAATCGTTACTAAAACAAGATAGAAGGCAATTGTTCTAATAAGCCCAATTACCTTCCTTCTGTTTTGTACATGTTGTTGTCTCTCATAAATGACTTCGTCAATAATTTCAACATCTCTTTTACCAGACTTAATCTCTGCAATTTGAGAAGAAGCATACGATCTATAAAGAATTGTGAACAAAGTTGCAAAGCTAAAGACTCCTATGAAGGTAACAATAATTGAAATAATATCTTTAGAAGTCATATATATCAATTACTTCCTAGTTAGCTTTTGCGAAAATAGAAATTGTGTAAGTTGGTTGTGCAATAGTTGAATTAGCTTCAATAACAGCAGCACGATCAGCACCATCAGCAGTTAATGCAGTATAATAGTTGTAAATACAAGCTCTTAAATTTTCTAAATTTGTTTGAGCTTCAGTTTTAATATTATTCATTTTCTCAGCAGCTAATTTTCTAGCTTCATTTGTTAGAGCATCAGCATACTCTTTTTCAGCTTCAGCATATTGCGGATTGTAATAGTCACAAGGGTTTAGGCCTCCAAAAGCAGTTCCCCAAGCGAATTCAACTGAAATTTTGAAACTACCATCTGAATTTACAGTAAATACATAAGCATCCTCGAAACCAGCTAATTGTGATTTTGTTTTTAATTCAGTTTTCTCTCCATTAGTATCAACTAAATAAAATGTAGGAGCTGTAACATAATTTAATTCAATAGCTTTATCAAAACCATTAGGTAAAATAAATTCGATATTAGCTTCATTTAAAGAAGATACTGGTGTAATAGAACCTTCAATGATTAAATCCAATTTAGCTTGAGGGTCATCTGGTTTTTCTAGGTGAATCAAACCACTTTCAGTATTTGGTTCAAAATAAAAACTAAAATTATCAACTTGATTTTCGTTATCAATTGTAATACTTAAAGCTCCATTTGTTACTAAACCTACTTCTACATTTCCACTAGAGTCACGTTGTGCATCACTTGACATAACCCATGCAGCAAACCCTGTAGAGATTAATGCAATTGAAATGAATACAAATACAGCAAATAAAATAATTTTTCTTTTATAAGAATTTCTTGTTAATCTAGCCATAAATATCTATCTCCCTTAAAATTTCTTAATTAATTACTTTTTGGTTGAGCATCAATAATAATTTTGAAAGATTTTAATGTTCTAGGGCTTGATTCATCATTACCAGCTTCTGTAAAGTATTCATATAAATCTTTCATAGTTTCAGCAGCAACATCTGCCCACGTAATTGCAACTGCGCCTTCAGTCCCTGCCTCAACTTCTTCGCCTTCTTTTTCATAGTGTGATACACCAGCAACTTCTTTTTTATTAAAATAGTCAAATGGATTTGACCCAGCAGTACCAGCATCACCTTCACCTGTAGGTGCAGTTCCACCAAATTTAGTACCCCATTGGAATGTAATATTAACAGAATATTCTCCTTCTGAACCTGTTAAAGATAATGTTGGAACAGCTAAAATATAACCTTCTTCAACCGCTCCTAGAAGTAACTCCTCAGTTGATTTATCCCATTTTACAGTAATTGTAGCATTTGTTCCATTTGTAACAGTTGTTTTATCTTTAAATGCAACGTTAAATGACAATACACTTGATAACACTTCTGTTGTTGAATTATCATATTTCAACCATGGATTAGTAACAGTAGTAGTCTGTGGTTTCCCTGTAAAAATAAAATTTTCAGCAGATAAACTAACACCGCTAATTACCAATCTTTTATCAGTAACAGTTTCAACTTGGATATTACCTGTTACTTCTTCAGTGTCACCTGCAGAAATTACCCATGATGCAAAACCGACGCTTGCTAATGAGATAATTGCAAGTAAACATAATAAAACAGTTAAACTTCTTCTTTTCATATTTTTTCTCCTTTTTTATCTTAAAGTTTATTTTTTTCTTTCATATTTCTATATTATATACAATGCTAAAATAATTTTTGTTGGTATGTTTTACCTATCTGATGGTAATTTTTACCTATATTTTCGCAAAGTTATATCATAGATATATCTAAAGCAATCAAATTGTAGCATTTTGAAAAATAAATAAATTTATTTGCACGAAAAAAGTATATTTTTGCACAAAAAAAGAAAAAATAAGACCAATTTCGCATATTCGTGATATAATCTAGAGAAGGAAGTGATTGAGTTGAGAGTAGCAATATGTGATGATACAAACAGTGATATAACTAATCTTAAGAAGTTACTATTAAGTTATTCAAAGAAAAATAATGTTCCTTTAGAAATTGATACTTATGATAGTTCTAGTGTTTTACTAAATAATGTTTCTTATTTTAAAGAAAAGGAATATTCAATCTATTTTCTAGATATTATTATGGATAAAAATGGTATTGATGTAGCTAGTGAACTAAGAGAAATAACTCCAGATGTTCCAATTGTATTTACTACAAGTAGTAAAGAATTTGCGATTAATGCTTTTAAAGTTCAAGCTTTTGATTATCTTTTAAAACCTGTTGATCAAAATGAATTATTTAATTGTTTAGACAAATTAATGATGCTGATGAAATCAAGTATTAAAGCTTCTTTTAATGTTAAATTAAACAATCTATCTTTAATGACTATCAACATTAACGAAATAACTTATATCGAACAAAAAGATCGAAGATTATTATTCCATATGAATGATGGAAAACTTTATTTAACTACTTCTATTAGAGGTAAATTCTTAGATGAAATTCCTTTTGATATTGATACATATAATTTTATTAATTGTCATACTTCTTTTGTAATTAATATGAATCAAATAAAATCAATTACTGACCATTCTTTTATTATGAAAAATGGTGATAATATTCCAATCGCTAAAAGAATTTTAAAGCAAGTTATAGATGCTTATACAAAATATCTTTTAGGCGAATAGGTGAAGGTGGTGTAACATGAAATTTGTTAATCTTATACCTGCATTAATTCAAGGTTTGTTCGGTTTGTTTATTTTGCATATGTCTTCTAAAAGTAAATATAGCCTAAAAAAAACAATCATTCATTCAATAATCTTATATGTTGTATTAATGGCAATTAACGTAGTATTCTTCTACGATAAAGGATTAGCTGAGTTAGAAAAATTAAGCTTATTTACAATATTTATTCCAGAGGCAATCTTTATAATGATAATTAGTAAAAGACATTTCTTTTCTTCCCTTGCGGCTAGTTTATCAGCTTACTTAGCAGTATACTCAGTACAACTGATAAAAACCGTCTTCGTAGGAACTTTCGAAATCTATTTCTTTAATTACATTCATATCTTTGCTTTCCCGATCATAACAATCTTTTTAAGAAGAATATATGTGCCTTTACATGACGACATTGAAAAACTACAACCTAAATTATTGATCTGGTTAATTGTATTTACCCTTATTCTTTATGCTGAATTCTTTATTTATGGTATGTTGATAAACGCAACAACTGAACACGTATTAAGACTTGAAATATTCTGTATTGCTACTACAAGTATTTATTATGTAGCAATCGTAATCTTATATTTCATGTTAAGAGAATATAAACGTGTTTTAATAAAAAATAGTGATTACTTAATGTTACAAAATACAATTTCTTCTTTTGATGAAATCTTAAAAATTAGAGAATATAAAGAAGAACAATTAAGAGTATTAAGACATGATTTAAAACATGTACTTATTACTGTTAATACTTTAATGAATAAGAAAAAATATAAAGAAGCTAAAAAATTTATCAGTGAATATGTTGAAAATGTAGAATCAACAGATATTTCTAAACATTCAACAGTACCACTACTTGACGCAATTATTGAATATTATGAAATTATATGTAAAGAAAAAGATATTAATTTTACATGTAAAATAAATAATATTGAAGATACTTTAAAAGTTAACTTACATGAAATTGTAATATTTATTTCTAACTGTTTAGAAAATGCAGTAAACGCAACTAGTAAACTATCTGAAAATAGATATATCAAATTCATCTTCTTAAATAATGATAATAGATTAGTTTTAAAAATTGAAAATTCGTTTAATGGAGAAATAGAATATGATATAAATAATAACCCAACAAGCCTTGAAGAAGGTCATGGATTTGGTACTAATTCTAATAAGTGGTTCGCTAAAAGAAATAAGTTATCTCTTAATTACAAAATTACAAAAAATACGTTTACAATAAATGTATTATTTAAAGAAAATACAAAAAGAAAGAAAAAAACAGAAATAGCCTAACTAGGCTATTTTTTTATAAATATAAATATTGGTATACTTATTTAAAGCTTCCCAATATA
>CAZHQU010000033.1:0-10951 GCA_964534245.1 uncultured Coprobacillus sp. | reverse complement strand
ATGTTTAGATGTTGGTAATACACATATAGTTGTGGGTATATATGAAAATGATTTTTGTAAAACTTATCGCCTTTCAACAAACCCACACATTACTGTTGATGAGTTGGGAATTAAGATTGTTGATATATTAAGATTTAACAATAACAAAATCGATACATATGAATTTATTGTTAGTAGTGTTGTTCCTCAAATCGATTCAGTTATTAAAGATATGTGTATAAAGTACTTCAATACAAAGGCATTATTTGTTGAACCAGGAGTAAAAACAGGCATTAAGATTCGTTTAGATAACCCAAAAGAGTTAGGTGCTGACATATTAGTTGGAGCTGTTGCGGCGGTGGAAGAATATGGCACAAACGTATTGGTTATTGACATGGGCACGGCAATCACACTTGTATATATTAATCAAAATAAAGAATTACTTGGTGGAACTATTTTCCCGGGTATTCGTACCGCTTTCTCAAGCCTATTCTCAGGCACAGCAAAACTTGAAGAAACAGGATACGATAAACCTAAAGATATTATTGGATCTGATACTAAATCTTGTATCCAAAGTGGAATGGTTTATGGATATGTAAGTATGCTTGAAGGGATGATTAATAAATATCATGAAAAACTAGGGCCATTTAAAACCGTAATTACTGGTGGAGATGCGATGAAGTTTAAAGAAATGTTATCAAGTGTTGAAGATTGTTACTTTGATAGTGACTTACTAATTAAAGGCTTAAAGATTATTTACGAAAAAAATAAATAATTAGATAATAATTTAAATAATACTTATATAAAAAAACACCCATACATATAATGTATTGGGTGATTTTTTTGAATAACAAAGGTCCGTTAATGTTTATTAACACAACTCAAGTGAATACAGATTTTAAAACTGGTAATAATAGTTATGATAGCAGAATAACAAAGCGTAAAAAACTAGATAACCATAATGAATTTAATAAAGAAGTAGTATTTATTGATAAAGATAAATTAATGAATATAATTTCTTTATATTCTTATGATATGCCTGTTATGTGTTCATTTAAATTAGAAGATGGAGAAGTAATAGGTATACCTACTGAATTAAATAATAGTGAACTAAATGTACTTGTTGATAATAACAATGTAAAACTTGATTTATCAAAAGTAAAAGAGTTCACTATAGTAGAATTCTAAATTTAAGTATTAGGCAGTAGGACATGTTCTAGGACATGTTTCACAACAAATTGGAGTAAAACATTGTAATCCACAAATACAATCAATCTTTAATTGGATTGTGTATACTGTACAAGTTGTAGTTTCACCTTCAGCTACTAATAAACGTAATGTAACACATTCACCTTTTACGTTTTCAATTCTGAATAATGTAGTAGTTGCTCCTGTATCAGGAACAACAGCTGAGAATAGTGATCCAGAACATAAATAGATTGAAACAGGTTTAGTGTTGTAAAAAGCAGTTATTAGTGAGCCTTCACAACCTTCACATAGTGTTTGAACAGATGCAGCTTTTTGCATTTGATCAATTCTAACGATTGTTTCATACATACAATCTCTAGATGTGTTTGTGTTGTTATTTACGTTACTAGTTGAGTTTAAGCAAGCCATATTTTTACACCTCACTTTCATTATATTATATGATTAGTAAAGCAAATGTGTATGGTTAATAAACTATTTTTAAATTTTCATTTTAAATTTAAAAAGAATATGGTATAATGTGGTATAAAATGGAAAAATAAATGGAGGATTAAGTATGTTTTTAATTTCTAACGAAACACTTTCTATTATTTTGTTATGTTGTACTATTATTCCTATTGGATTTTTAATTGTATTGGCTTTTGTATTAAGATTAAGAAATGCGCGTATTTCTAAAGAGAAATCTAAAGAAATCATTGCATCCGAAGGTAAAGATGAAACTCAAAAATTAGAATTTGAAAATGCGTATGGTGGTAAGGAAAACATTGTTTCTGTAAGTGTAGAAAGAAATAAAGTTTCTGTTAGAGTTAAGGATATTGAAGAAGTTGATGGGGAAAAACTAAAAGAATTAGGAGCTCAAAATGTGCTTTTAATTGGTGATGAGGTTAGATCATCATTTGGCGATAGAGCCGAATATATATATAATTTATTAAAGTAGGTTGATTGACATGGGTAATTTAGATAATAAAGTTATAAGTAATATTAGAGTTTTGACTCAAGAAATGATTTCAAATGCTAAGTCGGGCCATCCTGGCATAGCTTTAGGTGCTGCTCCAATTATGCATGCATTATATTCAAAAGTATTAAAACATACTTCTGAAGATTCAAAGTGGTATAATCGTGACAGATTCATTTTAGCTGCAGGTCATGGTTCTAGTTTATTATATGCAGTATTACACTTATGTGGATACAAAATTTCATTACAAGATTTAATGGATTTTAGAAAATTAGGAAGCCTTACTCCAGGACATCCTGAATATAACTGTACTGATGGCGTAGACGCTACAAGTGGTCCATTAGGACAAGGTATTGCTATGGGCACAGGTTTAGCGATTGCTGAAAACTATTTAGCAAATAAGTATAATAAAAAAGATATTAAGTTATTTGATAACTATACATATGTATTATGTGGAGATGGTGACTTACAAGAAGGTGTTACTGTTGAAGCATTAAGTGTTGCGGGTCACTTAAAACTTAACAAGTTAATTGTTTTATATGATTCAAATGATATTCAATTAGATGGTAAAGTTAGTGATTGTAATACTGAAAATGTTAAATTAAAAGTTGAATCAATGCATTGGAATTATCTAAAAGTTGAAGATGGTGAAAATGTAGATGATATCGTTGAAAAGATAAATTTAGCTAAGAGGAGTGATAAACCAACTTTAATCGAAGTTAAAACAATTATTGGTAGATCATCAAGTTTAGCTAATACATCTGATGTTCATGGGGCTCCACTTAAACTTGAAGAAGTTTTAGAAATGAGAAAAGCATTAGGTGGTGAAGCATATGGTATTTTTGATGAAACTAAAGAATACTATAAAGAATGTAACGAACGTAATAAAGAGTTATACAAAGAGGATATGAATAAGTTAAAAGAATATGCTAAAAAGTATCCTGCTGAATATGTAGAACTTGAAATGTATTATGAAAAGAAAGATCAAATTACAAAAGATGTATTTGATATGCCATTTGATAAAGATTATTCAAAAGCAACTAGATATGTTGCTGGAAACATCATGGATAAATTAAGCGAAATCTGTCCTGTATTAATTGGTGGTTCTGCTGACTTAGCTAAATCAGTACAAATTAAAGGTGCTGATGGCAACTATACAGCTGAAAATCCAACAGGAAGAAATATCTGTTTCGGTGTACGTGAACACTCAATGGCTGCAATCTGTAATGGTATTTGTTTAAATGAAATTACAAGAGCATATTGTGGTGGATTCTTTGTATTTAGTGATTACATGAAACCAGCAATGAGAATGTCTGCTTTAATGGGACTTCCAGTAATGTATTTCTTCTCACATGATACAATTGCTGTAGGTGAAGATGGTCCAACACATCAACCAATTGAACAATTAACGATGTTAAGATCAATTCCAAATATGAACGTAATTAGACCTTGTGGCAGAGAAGAAGTTAAAGAAGCTATCGAAATTGCATATAATTCTAAAAACAATCCAACTGTAGTTGTATTATCAAGACAAGGTTTAACTGAAAGTAGAACTGAAGAAAATGCAAAAGAAAACTTAAGTATAAAAGGTGCATATGTAATCAGTAAAGAACCAGGAAAACTTGATGCAGTTATCTTCACAACAGGAACAGAAGTTGAACTTGCAATTAAGGCTCAAAAGTTACTTGCTGAACAAAACGTATCTGTACGTGTTGTAAGTATGCCTTCTACATATTTATTTGATAAACAATCAAAAGAATATCAAGAAGAAGTATTACCAAAAGGTGTATTTAAATTAGGATTAGAAATGGGTGAAGCTATCCATTTATATAAATATGTAGACTTTGGAAAAGTTCATAATATTACAACATTTGGAGCATCAGGTAAAGCTAGTGATGTGATCAAAGCTTATAACTTTACTTCAGAATATGTTGCACAAGAAGTATTAAATAATATAAAATAAATCAAAAGGGCGCTTGCCCTTTTTAGTTTGTTCACTGAAAATACACTTTGTTCACTGAAAATTCACTTTGTTCACTGAAAATTCACTGAAAATTCACTTTGTTCACTTTTTTTATTGACAAATGATTTAAAATGATTTATAATATTAATAATGAAATGGAGGACTCTTTATGGCAGATGAATGTGAAAATATTGAATTTAAATTAATATTTACAGATAAACTATATAAGGAAGTAATTGCATTTGCAAATTCAGGTGGTGGAAAGATTCTCGTTGGCGTAGATAACGATGGAAAAATAGAAGGAATTTTAGATATTGATGAAACATATAATAAAATAACAAATGGAATACGAGATGCAATTAATCCAGATGTAACAATGTTTATTAAGTATTCTTTGACTTCTGATAAAGTTATCGAAATAGAAGTTGGTGAAGGTTTAATGAAACCATATTATTTAAAATCAAAAGGAATAAAGCCATCAGGAGTATTTGTGAGACAAGGTGCATCAACAGCACAAGCATCATTTGATCAAATAAGAGCAATGATAAAAGATTCTGATGGTGATGCTTTTGAATCAATGCGATCAATGGATCAAGATTTAACATTTAATAGTGCTAAAGAAATATTTAGTAGTAATAATATTGAATTCTCAGAAATCAAGTATAAAGCATTGGGTATCGTTTTACCTAAGGAACAAATATATAGTAATTTAGGGTTGATTATTTCTGATCAATGTATACATTCTATAAAGATTGCAGTGTTTTCAGATGAAGAAAAGACTAATATTTTAGATAGAAAAGAATTTACTGGATCAGTATTTAAACAAATGGAGAAATCATATGATTATTTAGCGTTGTGTAATAAAAACAACGAAGAAATAAATGGTTTAGAGAGAATTGATAATTATGATTATCCAGAAGAAGCATTACGTGAAGCATTACTTAATGCAATTATTCATAGAGATTATAGTTACAGCGGAAGTATTATAATAAATATTAATAACAAAGAAATTGAATTTATTTCAATTGGTGGGCTCTTACCAGGATTAACATTAGAAGATATAAAAGCAGGGATTTCTCAACCTAGGAATAAAGGACTCTCTGAAATATTTCATAGACTTCGATTAGTAGAATCATATGGTATAGGAATAAGAAAAATATTTAGTTTATATTCAAATAACCCAATAAAACCTAGAATAGAAATAACTAATAATACTTTTAAATTGATTTTACCAAATATGAATTGTGAAAAGGAAACCACAAATATCATTTCTCCACAGATTAATATGGTATTAGATTATATTGATAAATATAATCAAATTAATGATTTAGAAATTCAAGATCTTTTGAATATTAAGAAAACTAGAGTTTTTGTTATAACAAAAGAAATGAAAGAATTAGGTTTGATAAAATCTATAGGTCGTGGAACAAATAAAGTATATATTAGGAATTAGTAATAAGAGAAATGTAATTAGACTATACGCGTGTGTATAGTCTTTTTTAATATAATAATAAAATGAGCAAGAATGCTCATTAAATCTAATGTTTATTTATTATATTGGTTCATATTCTTTGATATTGTATTTGCAAGAGTTAACTTTTCTTCATTATCACAATTAGTCCAAAGAACTTCAAACATTACTCCTAAGCCAGGTAGAACGGCTTCGTCTTTTTGCCCTACTGACTCATTAATTGTTTTAATCAATTCGTTAGTCGATTCTGATGATAAATTATTACAAACAGCTTTTCTTATACTTAAATTCATATTAACCTCCAAAATTTATAAATATTGATATTTAGAATTTTTCTAATTACTATATTAATTTATCCAATTTTGTGGTATACTATACAAAACGAGGTGAAAATAATGGATTTTTTAAAAGAATTATTAAAGTATAAAGAGGATATTATTAAACATACAATGGAACTTGTAAAGATACCAAGTGAACTTGTTGAGAATGAAGAGTATAATGGTAAAATATATAGATTTGGTTACCAAAATAAAGTGGCTTTAGATTACTTCTTAAATTTAGCAGAAGAGTTGGGTTTTAAAACTAAAAATATAGAAGATGTTTGTGGGCATGTTGAATTTGGTGATTGTGATTGTAAAGATATCTTTGCATGTCTTTGCCACTTAGATGTCGTTCCAGCAATTGGAAATTGGAAAAATCCTCCATATGAACCATGGATTGAAGATGGAAAGATTTTTGGTCGTGGTACACAAGATGATAAGGGTCCTGCTGTTGTATCGTTATATGCTTTAAAAGTATTAAAAGATTTAGGATTCAAACCAAAGAATAGAATTAGATTAATCGTTGGAACTGATGAAGAAAGTGGTTCACGTGGCTTACATAGATATTTAGAAGTTGAAGAAAATCCTTCTATGGGTATTTCTCCTGATGCGGATTTTCCATTAATATATGGTGAAAAAGGTATCGCTTCTTTCGATGTTGTTTGTGAAAATACATCTGGTGTAACAGCTAAAGGTGGCGTTAGATATAATGTTGTTGCTCCATGGGTTAAGTTTACATCACAAAATAATTCAAATGAAAGTTTTGAAGATGTATTAAACTTGCCAAGAACAAGTAAAGAAGATATGTACATAATTGAAGGTAAGAGTGCTCATGCAATGGAACCTAATAATGGTATTAATGCAATTAAAGAATTTGCATTATATATGAATAATAAAATAGATAATAACTTTATTAAGTTTATATGTGAAAACTTAATCGATACTAGATTAAAACAAATGGGATTAGATATTACTTCTCCAGATATTGTAGATTTAACAATGAACATGGGTATGCTATCAATGGTTAAAGAATGTAGATTAGGAATTATTATTCGTTATCCAAACAATATGTGTTTTGATGAATTTATTGAAAAGTTCAAACAAATTGCATCTACTTATAATGTTACCGTTGAAGTATTAGGAAATGTTAAACCTCATTACATTAATCCAGAATCAGAATATATTCAAATTCTATATGCATCATATAAAAAGTATACAAATGATAATGCTCCAATGAAAACTATTGGTGGGGGAACGTATGCTCGTGATATTATAAATGGTGTAGCATTTGGTGTGTTATTCCCTGACGATGAAGAAGTAGCTCATGAAGTTAATGAGTATATTACAATTGATAAATTAATTAAAGCAGGGGCTATAATTACTGATGCGATTTATAGTGTTAATAAATTATAAGATATAATAGGTATATAGACATGAGATTAAGAAAAGTAAAAAACGTAGAAGAAAAAATTAAAGATTATGAAGGAATAATTATTCTTGAACCAGAAAAAAACAAAGGTAAATGGAATGAACTATTTGAAAACAATAATCCTATTCATTTAGAAATAGGAATGGGCAAAGGAAAGTTCATTAGAGAAAAGGCTAAAAGAGAACCTAATGTTAATTTTATTGGTTGTGAACTTGTTGAAAGTATTATCTATAAAGCCGCAAAAGCAGTAGATAATTTACCAAATTTATTAATGATTAACTATGATGCAATTAAACTTGGAGAAGTATTTGAAAAAGGTGAAATTGCTAAGATATATTTAAACTTCAGTGATCCATGGCCAAAGTCAAGACATGAAAAGAGAAGATTAACATCTGATAAGTTCTTAGAAGTTTATAAAGAGATAAAAGCAAATGATGGCGTTATTGAATTCAAAACTGACAATAGAGGATTATTTGAATATTCAGTTATTTCACTTAATAATAATGGATATGAATTCTTAGATATAAGTTTTGATTTACATAATAGTGGTAGAGAGGATATCGTTACTACTGAATATGAAGATAGATTCTCAGCAAAAGGTAATGTAATATATTTCATCAAAGTAAAGGAGAAATAAAATATGAATATTGAATTATATAATAAAATATCTTCACTTCATGGCCCAAGTGGAGACGAAAGAAAAATAAAAAGTTTTATGAAAGAAAATTTAGCAAACGCCGATGAAATTCTTGAAGATAGAATGGGTGGTGTGTTTGGTGTATATAAAGGTTTTAAAGAAGGACCAAAAATTATGATATGTGCTCACATGGATGAAGTTGGTGCTTTAGTTACTGATATAACTCCAAATGGATTCTTAAAGATTATAAGTATCGGTGGAGTTAACCCTGAAAGTCTTGTTTCTCAAAATGTATATGTTGAAGCAAAAGATGGAAAACTTATTAAAGGTGTTGTAAGTTCTATTCCTCCACATATTTCTTCTAACAATAAATTCTCAATAGAAGATTTATTAATCGACTTAGGTGCTGAGTCATTAGAAGAAGTAAAAGAAATGGGAATTGAAATTGGTTCGTTTGTTACACCTATTGATTATTTCTATGTGACTGAAAATGGTAAAAGAATTGTAAACAAAGCTTTTGATGATCGTATTGGTTGTGCAGTAGTATTAGAACTTGCTCAAGAAATAAAAAATATTGAACATCCAAATACAGTTGTATTAGGTGGAACAGTACAAGAAGAAGTAGGCTTACGTGGAGCACGTGTTGCAACTCCAATGATTGAACCTGATCTATTCTTAACAGTAGATGTAAGTCCAATGATGGATTATTTAGGTAAACCTAATGAAGGAAAACTTGGTGGTGGATTCTTAGTAAGATATTATGACCCAGGTTGCATTATGCCACTTAAACTAAAAGAATATATCTTAAAACTATCAGAAGAAAACGAAATCAAACATCAATTATTTAGATCTCGTGGAGGAACAGACGCAGGAGCAGCTCAATATGTAGGCATTGGAACACTTTCAACAACAATTGGTGTTCCAGGTAGATACATTCACTCTCCAGCAACAATGATTGATTTAGATGACTTAAAAGCAGTTAAAGACATCATAATTAAAATCATTGAAACATTTGATGATGAAAAACTAAATGAAATATTAAACTAAAAGGGCATTGTTGCCCTTTTACTTATATTAATGATCTATAAGTTAAGGCACACTATAAAAAGTGTGTTTTTTTTAATTTAAATTAATAAAAACGTTTTCACAAATTATTTTTAAAAAGTCAACCTTTTTTACCTCCTTTTTCCGTGTTATATGTGCAGGAGGTGAAAAGTTATTATGTTTCTAATAAAAAAGAAAAAAGTGTACATTAAATTAATTCCAATTTAGATATTTTATTAAGAATATTTAAATAAATTTCAACTTTTATCATTTTAATTACCTATATAGTGTAAAAGTAAAAAAAATTATAAAGAAAGGAAAAATTTAAGTCTTTACAAAAAGTTGAAAACATCCTCAATTTAAAATATTCAACTTTTATCATTTTAATTACCTATATAGTGTAACTTTAAATGTTTTAATTTATTTTAAGTCTTACTTTTACAAATTAATTATTTAAACATGTTTATTTGTGTAGGAGGTGAAAATTTATTATGTCTCTAATAAATATGAAAAAAGTATTTATTAAATTAATACCTATTTAAGTGTATTTAATTATTTATGGATTTAGAAACTTTATTTAAAAAAGGAGTTGAAGTTATGGATTATATAAGTATCCCTATTATTGTAATTATTAGTTATATAGTAGGAGAAATTTATAAAGTATTATTTAGTAACAAATCATGGTGTAAGAAACTATTAGTTATTATTCATGCTATTACAGGAGGGTTAGTAAGTATACTTATATTCTATACAAATAAGGAAGTATTAACTTATGCTGATAACATCTGGATAGCATTAACAATTGGAATAGTAAGTGGTGCTAGTACAAGCACAAATGAATTAATTAAAAAAATATTTAAAAATAAAGGAGAAAGCAAAAATGAATGAATTTGTAAATAGAACAGGAACAAATCTTAATAGAAAAATATTAAAAGTAGTTAGTGAAGCTAATCTAAATAATGAAGGTGGTTATGAAAAAGAAATCATCGTTGATGAGTTTAGAGATGAAGAAAATATTACTAGCGGTACAAAATTAACTGCTGAAAATATGAATACTATAGTTAATAATCTAGCAGAAGCAAAAGTATATGAAGTGTTACAAGATATGCAAAATCAATTGAATTCAGATATAGAGTCAATAGAATTTAATAGTTCTTATATTGATGATTTTACATTAGTTACAGAACTTGAGAGCGGAACAACAATTACTTGGGAAGTTGATCCTAATAATTATTTAATATTAGAAGATAACAAGGCAAAAGTTACACGAACACAAGACAATGTAACTGTAACACTAAAAGCCACTTTTAATTATCTAATTCTAAAAGAAAGTAGAGAGTACAATATAACAATTAAAGGAACTAAAAACTCATATTTAGTGGATACCGAATTTGAGGTAGATTGGGTTCGTAAAAGTAATAGTCTTAATGAATATACAATTACATTAGAGTCAACTGATGGTAGTTATATTATTGTAGATGAAGGAACTCTAACTGGTAATTCAAATGAAGTATATATTGATGAATTAAAAGTAAGAAATAGTAAATCAAAATATACTTTAACATACATAGAAAAAGAAACTTTAAATGATTTAGAAGTAAGCACTCCATTAACTTCTGAAGTTACAGGAAAAGTATATTTCGATAGTGTAGTCAGTACAAACATGAAAGAGTATACAGTTAAAATCAAATATAATCCGGTTTCATCAAACCCAGAAGATTAAAGAACATACATATTATACAAGGAGAATATATTATGAAAAATCTTAAAGAATATAAAGAAAAATTATTAAATAAAACAAATAGAAAACATCATTTTAAGTTTATAAAAGATGAATATAAAGATAATAAAGAAAAAGTTACTAATTCAAACCCAGATGATTTACAAATCAATGATTTACAAATCATTGGTATAACAGGTAGTACTGGTAAATCAACAACAGCTTAT
>CAZHQU010000032.1:260-11022 GCA_964534245.1 uncultured Coprobacillus sp. | reverse complement strand
ATTTGTAGTATATGAATGAGAAATAGGGATTAAAATGAAATGAACTTTATAAAGAAATATATTGGAAATAAATCTTTTTATAAATATGTATTTTCACTGATAATACCAATAATGATACAACAACTATTAGTATCAATTGCTGGGTATGTTGATAATATTATGATTAATAACTATACACCTAATTCAACTGCTTACAATGGTGTTAACGCCGCAAACCGTCTTATGTTTGTTTTAAACTTTGTATGGTTAGGTTGTGCAGCTGTTTCAAGCATATTCATATCACAGTTTTACGGTTCTGGAAACAAAAAGAAAAACGAAGAATCATTTAGATTAGGATTCTTAGTTTCTCTAATTATGGGTGTTATTTCAATGTTTGTTATTCACTTTGTTGGAAAGACTGTTGTTGATTCATACTTAACCAGTCCTGAAGCTCGTGAATTTGGATATCACTATTTAGAATATATTAAATATGGGGCTATTATTACTTCATTAAATACTTTCTTTGGTAACTGCTTTAGAAGTATTGAAAAACCGAAAATTGCATTAATTTCTTCTACATGCGGGATATTTGTAAATATATTCTTTAACTATTGTTTAATTTATGGTCATTTAGGAATGCCTAATATGGGAGCAGGTGGCGCTGCCCTTGCTACTGTCATCTCTAGATTTGTTGAAGCGTTTATATTCGTTTATTTCTTATTTATAAGAAAAGATTCTTATTTTAAAGGATCATTTTCAAGCCTTAAGATTACTAAAGGTTTAACTATAGATTACATAAAAAAAGGTGTTCCTCTAGTATTTAATGAAATGTGCTGGGCTCTTGGTATGGTTCTTCTTGCTAAGTTCTATACATATAATAATGATGACTGGTATAGTGCATATGGTTATTCACAAAATATAACTGATTTATTCTTTATTATTTTTGCGGGACTTGGTAGTGGTACTGCTATTGTTATAGGTACAAGTCTTGGCCGAAGTGATTTTGAAAAGGCTGAAGATGATTTTAGAAAACTTAAGGGTTTATCAGTAATGCTTGGTCTTACAGCTGGTATTCTTATGATTCTTACGGCTCCACTTATTGTTAAACTATTTGATCCTGCTGATGATATTAGAACCTTAACTATTAAACTAGTACGAATCACAGGAATCTTCACAGCAATATATTGCTTTAACTCAGTATGCTTCTTCACTATGAGGGCAGGTGGTGATAACATTAGAGCTGTTATTCTTGATGAATCACCTACATATTTAATCTCTTTACCTCTTGCAATCATATTTGGTATGAATGCGGTAAACTGGGGACTATCAATAATAGAAATCTATTTAATTACACATTTAAGTGATATATTCAAAATTTTCTTAGCTGTTTATTTTACAAACCAAAAGAAATGGGTTGTAAATCTAAAAACAAAACATTCTTAAAATATAATTTATATATTTATTATGAAGGCTTTATTAAATAGCCTTTTTCTTTTTTATAATTTATTACTATACAATTTTAGTTATTATAGTTATTTATATAATACTATTTTTACTTTTTTATTGTTTTATTTCAATTTTGTGATAGAATATATATTGGATAAAATTCAATGGATGGAATATATTATGGCAAAGAAATCATTTAACAATAAGTATTACATTAAAATTCAAAGTGAGAAAATTCTAGAAAGAGTTAAGCAATTTGAAAATAAACTTTATCTAGAGTTTGGTGGCAAACTATTTGACGATTATCATGCATCTCGTGTTTTAAACGGATTTGAAATCGACTCAAAAGTTAAAGTTCTTTCAAAATTAAAAGACAAACTAGAAATCCTAATTGTTATTAGTGCTGAAGATATTCAAGCTAATAAATCAAGAAGTGACATTGGCTTAACATACGAAAGTGATGTTTTAAGACTTATTGATTATTTCAACTTAAATAAACTATGTGTTGGTAGTGTTGTAATTACTAAATATAATAACCAACCTCAGGCTAATATTTTCAGAACACAATTATCTAATTTAGGAATTAAATCTTATTTACATTATAGTATTGAAAATTATCCTTATGATATTAATAAGGCATTAAGTGATGAAGGTTTTGGTAAAAATGATTATATTGAAACAACAAAACCAATCGTTGTTGTGACTGCTCCAGGTCCTGGAAGTGGTAAAATGGCTACATGTTTATCACAACTTTATCATGATAATATTCGTGGCATTAAATCTGGATATGCAAAATATGAAACATTCCCTGTATGGAATCTTCCTCTTAAACATCCAGTTAACTTAGCATATGAAGCCGCCACAACAAATCTAAACGATGTTAATATGATTGACTATCATCACTTAGAAACATATGGAATAAACTCAACAAGTTACAATCGTGACTTAGAAGTTTTCCCGATTTTAAAACATGCTTTTGAAAATATCTATGGTGAAAGTCCATATAAATCTCCTACTGACATGGGTGTAAATATGTTAGGATTTGCTATTATCGATGATAGTGCTGCCTGTGAAAGTAGTAAACAAGAAATCATTAGAAGATATTTAGATGCTAAATGTGCAAATAAATTAGGTAAATTACCTTCTTCTTGTATTGATAAATTATTATTATTAATGAATCAATTAAATATTACAGTAAATGATCGAAAATGTGTTAAAGCTGCTTTAGATAAAGCTAGTCAATCTAATGTTCCTAGCGTTGCCATTGAACTTTCTAATGGTAAGATTATTACTGGTAAACGCTCTGACATTCTTGAAGCCACTTCTGCTGCATTAATCAATGCACTTAAGTATTATGCAAAACTTCCTGATGATTTATTACTTCTTGCTTTGTCTGTTA
This sequence comes from uncultured Coprobacillus sp., assembly GCA_964534245.1. GTDB lineage: Bacteria > Bacillota_I > Bacilli_A > ML615J-28 > CAG-698 > CAG-698. Next base: position 8,198 of record CAZHQU010000032.1, on the reverse strand, counting down.
TTACACCTATTCAAAACTTAAAGAAAAACTATTTAAATAAAGATTTTCAAAGATTGACTCTTGATGAAGTTTTATTTGCTTTATCAATCACAGCTCAAAATAATACAATGGCTGAAAAAGCATTACTTCAAATGCCTAAGTTACAAGGAGCTCAAATGCATTCAAGCATTATGCTTCCATCTGATGAAGTATCAATCATCAAAAAACTAAGAATTGATGTAACAACTGAAACTAATCAAGATACTCTACTAATAATTTAAAGGGGGATATATAATGTATAAGTTTGACGTAGCTAAAGTTACTAATGATTGTGTTAAATGGATCCAAGATTGGTTTGAGGAAAATGGTAAAGGTTGTAACGCTGTACTAGGTATTTCTGGTGGAAAAGATAGTAGTGTTGCGGCGGCACTATGTGTTAAAGCTTTAGGTAAAGACAGAGTGTTTGGTGTGCTAATGCCTCAAGGGGATCAATTTGATATTCAATACTCATATGATTTATGTGAAGAATTAGGTATTAAATATACTGTAGCTAATATTAAAGATTCTGTTGATTCAGTAGTTAACTCTATAGATAAAGAAATCAACTTAACTGACCAAACAAAATTCAACCTTCCAGCAAGAATTCGTATGGTTACACTTTATGCAATTTCTCAATCAATGAATGGCAGAGTATGTAATACATGTAACTTATCTGAAGACTGGGTTGGATATTCTACTAAATATGGTGATGCTGCAGGGGACTTCAGCCCAATGTGCAATTTAACTGTTGCTGAAGTTAAGCAAATCGGTTTATACCTTGGATTATCTAAAAAGTTTATCATTAAAGTACCAATTGATGGATTATGCGGAAAAACAGATGAAGATAATTTAGGATTCACTTATGAAGAATTAGATAAATATATTCGTGAAGGCATTGAACCTCCAAAAGAAAGGAAAGAAAGAATCGATACACTTCATAAACGTAACTTATTTAAGTTACTTCCAATGGCTTCATTCAAATATGATCCAAATAAATAAAAAACTATAAACAAAAGACAGAGTAAATGCTTAGGCATTTACTTTTTATTTTATATATGTTATACTTAATTATATTTTTAAAGGAGAAATTAACAATGTATTATTTTAATTACACAGTTTGGTTTGCATATGATGTAAAGTATTATTTACAATTACATAGAGAAGGTTTTATTTGTGCTACATATGATAAAAAAACAGGAAAACAATTACTAACTGAACTTCCCAAATTAATAGACAATAATTCCCCAGTTGATTTATATGCTTATGCTTTAGCACTATATAAAAATGGCGACAGAATGGATCAAGATAAAGCATTTTATCTATTTGATAAACTAATTGATATGGATTATCTTCCAGCAATTAATGCTTATGCAGTATGTTTATACGATGGTATTTGCGTAAGTAAGAATTTACCTGGTTCTGCAAGAATGTTTAAGAAAGCTGCTGATTTAGATTGTGTTACAGCAAAATACAATTTAGGAAATGCATACTTAAATGGCTATGGAGTTGATGTTAATATTTCACTTGGAACATCTTTAATTGAAGAAGCCGCAAGTAGAGGAAATACTTCTGCTCTTCATGCATTAGGAACATTTTATTATAAAGGTAAATATGGTTACCCTCAAGATTATTATTCTGCATTTAACTATTTCAAAGAAGCTTCACTACACTATCATGCAAAAGCTGCATATATACTAGCTGATATGTATATTCAAGGTTTAGGCTGTACTAAAGATCTAGAGAAAGGATTAAAAGAATACGCGCATGCGGCGGTACTTGATCATGTGCCATCTCAAAAGTTTTTAGGAGAAGCTTATTATTATGGTGAAATCACATCAAAAGACATTGATAGAGCTTATTCATTCTCTCTAATGGCAGCTGAAAATGGTGATGACCATGCTATGTATTCAGTTGGTTTTATGATTGTTAGTGGCGAAGTATTCTGGATTGATAAATCAATTGGAATTGATTGGCTAAAGAAAGCTTCAAAACTTGGCAATGAAAATGCTACTAAATTACTAAAAAAACTATAATTAGGACCAAAAAACAAAGCAAGCATCGGATTATACCTTTGCTTGCTTTTTATTTTACTAATATACTTTTATTTCGCAATCTGGAATTGACCATGACCAATCAGTAATTCCACTTAAAGTTTTTTCTAATCTTCTAGGAATATAAATAACTCTTAGCCCATCACAACGCTTAAATGCATTAATACTTATATATTCTACTGATGAAGGAATTCTTAAACTTTTTAAGTTATTGCAATTATAAAACGCTTCTGAACAAATTGCTTTTAATCCACTAGGAAGAGAAACATCTGACATATCACAGTCACAAAATGCTCCTTCACCTATTACTGTAACATCATAAGGTACACTTATATTTGATGAATATTTATTAGTACATTTATGCAAATATGTTTCACCAGCAGCATTACATAATACACATCCTGATGATTCATATTTATAATAACTACCATATTCTATATCTGAATATGATAAAAATCCTGTTTGTTTTTTAGTAAATAATCCCATTATATTTCCTCCATTATAATATTATATATTGGCTTATTAATTGATAAGCTTTTCTTAAATTATCTGAGTTATCTTTTAAAAACTTACTTTCTTCATCAAGGGCAGTAATCATTTCTTTACTGTCTAGTACTGCTTTATCAATAACACTATCACTAATTATATTCTTTATACCAAATAGCACATTATCTAATTCATTAAATAAGTTTTCAAAAGCATCTTTAATATTAATAAAATCATTAGCGCATTCGTTTAGTTTTTCATAATGCTCAATATCAACTTTATCATACATCGAATATTCTTTATTTGAAACTTTTGATAAATTAGATTGTATACTTTCAACTATACTATAAGCATCTTCAGCAACCTTCACTAATTTCTCATTTTCTTTTAATAATTCGTTATAAACATTGCTCATGTTAGTAAGCATAGTTTCAATTGAATTTAACTTCATTTCATAATTTCTTATTAAAGTTCTGAATGATTCAGCTTTAGTCTGTAACGCGTTTTCTAATTTCAATAGTTCTGAGTTGTTTTTTTCAATCACTTCATATCTTTCATTTAAAGAGTTAATTTCTCTTTCTAAACTATTTATTTTATTCATTTGAGATTGAATTAGTGATTCATTGTTATTTTCTTGAGTATTCTTTTTTTGTAAGTTTTCTATTTTTCGGTAACTTTCTTCAATTTTATAATTTAAACTATCAATTTTATTTTCAATAACAATTTTTTTATCATTGTTATATCCTAATACATCTTGAATATACATTATGTCTTTTTCTATAGCAAATAAAGATTGTTTATATTCTTCTTCTGATATTTTATAATTGTTAACAAGAATATCATATATTTTTCCAAATATTCCGCCATAAGATTCTTTAGTAAAGAATCCGTTTTTACCTTCAGAAGAATATATATTGTTAAAATAATTTAAATTAATCTCTATCGTATTAATAAAATCTTTTATATCGGCTAAGCTACAGTTAATTGATCCCATAATTAATTTACCCTATACTTTTCAATTTCATTTTCAATACTAGAATATTTAAAATTTTCAGGTGAAAAGAAATTAATATCATATGATACATCATATAGTTTATCATAGAAGTCATAGAACTTTCTATGTATTTTTTTAAACTCATTTAACATTTTTATATTGTATTTATTACCTACATTATCTTGCCAGTAACTTATACTATAATTTTTACTTGGATATTCAAGAAATACTGTTTCATTTATTATACTATTATAATTAGTCTCCTTAATCTTATATTTTATTATATATATTAATTATAAAACATAAGGCCCTTTTTTTCAATATTTTATTTATACTTAAAAAACAAAAAAGTCATATTAAAATGACTAATCAAATTTAATATGACTTAATTTATAATTTTCTATCTCCATTTTACATTTTCAACTCCATAGAAGCAAGATTTATCATAGCCTCTTGGATATCCTAATAATGGTTTTCTTTCTTCACACCATACAGTTAAATTATCACATCCAGCAAAAATACAATCTTCTAATCTTGTTATACTATTTGGAAGTACGATAGATTTTAAATTTGCACAGTACTCAAATGCAGAGTTCATTATTGTATTAACACTTTTTGGTATATTAACATTTGCTACGCCTGAATGAGAAAATGCATATGACCCAATTGTAGTTACTCCATAAGGAATATTTATGCTAGTTAAACGAGAACAAAAACCAAATGCATAGCATCCTATAATTTTAATTGTGTCTGGAAGTTTTATACTTTTCATTTTCCAGTATTCATAAAATCCGTCATCATCTATTGATGAAACATATTTACCATTATATATTCTTGGAACTATTACATTTTCATCTGTACAAGTACCTTTACTTACACAATAAGTTCCATTACTCAGTAATCTAAATGATAATCCATTTGAATAGTATTCATTATTATACATAATAGTTAGTCTCCTTTAGTTTTTAATATTATAAAGACTAATGAAATGTCTTTCAACACGTTCATTAGTCTATTAGTTGTTAATTATTTAGATAATGCTAAAGATACTTCAACAGCAACAGCAACAGTAGCACCAACCATAGGGTTATTACCCATACCGATTAATCCCATCATTTCTACGTGAGCAGGAACTGATGAAGAACCAGCGAATTGTGCATCTGAATGCATTCTACCCATTGTATCTGTCATACCATATGAAGCAGGACCAGCTGCCATGTTATCTGGATGAAGAGTTCTACCTGTACCACCACCTGATGCTACAGAGAAGTATTTCTTACCTTTTTCTCCACATTCTTTCTTATATGTTCCAGCAACTGGATGTTGGAATCTAGTTGGGTTAGTTGAGTTACCAGTGATTGATACGTCAACATCTTCTAAATGCATGATTGATACACCTTCACGTACATCATTTGCACCATAACATTTAACGTCTCCTCTTTCACCTTGAGAGTATCTAGTTTCAGATACTACTTCAACTTTACCAGTAGAGTAATTGAATGCAGTTTCAACATAAGTGAATCCATTAATTCTAGAGATGATTTTTGCAGCATCTTTACCTAAACCATTTAAGATAACTCTTAAAGGTTCTTTTCTAACTTTATTAGCTTTTTTAACGATACCAATTGCACCTTCAGCAGCAGCAAATGATTCATGACCAGCTAAGAATGCGAAACATTTAGTACTATCAGATAATAACATAGCACCTAAGTTACCATGACCTAAACCAACTTTTCTATCATCAGCAACGCTTCCAGGGATACAGAAAGCTTGTAAGCCTTGTCCAATGTATTCACTAGCTTTTGCAGCAGTTTCAGCTTTATGTTTTAAAGCAATAGCAGCACCAACTGTGTAAGCCCAACATGCATTTTCAAAGCAGATAGGTTGAATGCTTTTAACTAAATCATATACGTTGATTCCATAAGAATCACAGATTTCTTTAGCTTCTTCGATTGAAGCGATACCATTAGCGTTTAATGTTTCGTTAATTTGTTTAATACGACGTTCGTAACTTTCAAATAATGCCATAATATCCTCCTATTCATGACGTGGGTCAATGTATTTAGCAGCTTCGCTAAATCTACCATATTGACCTTTAGCCTTTTCTAATGCTTCTTCAGCAGAGATTCCTTGTTTTAAGTAATCCATAAATCTACCTAAACTTAAATATTGATATCCAATAATTTGATCATCTTCATCTAATCCAAGTTTTAAGATGTAACCTTCAGTTAATTCTAAGTAACGAGGACCTTTTTCTAATGTGCTATAGCAAGTACCAACTTGGCTTCTTAAACCTTTACCTAAGTCTTCTAAACCTGCTCCGATTGGTAAACCATTTTCAGAGAATGCAGATTGAGTACGTCCGTAAACGATTTGTAAGAATAATTCTCTCATCGCAACGTTAATAGCATCGCAAACCAAGTCTGTATTAAGTGCTTCAAGGATAGTCTTACCGGGAAGAATTTCAGCAGCCATAGCAGCAGAGTGAGTCATACCTGAACATCCAAGTGTTTCGATTAATGCTTCTTGGATAATTCCTTCTTTAACATTTAATGTTAACTTACATGTACCTTGTTGAGGGGCACACCAACCAATACCATGTGTTAAACCATTGATGTCTTTAATTTCTTTAGAATAAGTCCATTTTCCTTCTTGAGGAATTGGTGCGCAACCAAAGTTTCCACCTTGTTTAACACTGCACATGTGTTTTACTTCATTTGTGTATTCCATAATTTTGTCCTTTCATATATTTTATTTTTTATTTTATCTAAATTAACTTGGTCTCTTGGTGCTGGAGGGGAGATTCGAACTCCCGACAGGCGCATTACGAGTGCGCTACTCTCCCTCGCTGAGTTACGCCAGCATTCTAACCTTATATATTATACTCCATTTTTTACATTTTCTCAAGTAGTTTAGATAAAAAATCTCCCAATATTTGACTATTGAGAGACTAGTTAATATATTTATTTGAAATATATCTAATTAATGATTCTTTGTTATTTTCTACTTTTTCTTCAATGACACTTTCTAAAGCATAATTTAATGCTTCTCCAACTCGTTTACCGCTTAGTCCAATTGAGATAATATCATTACCATCAATGGCTAAATGCTTTAATGAAAATGCTGAATCTTCTGCTATTATTTCATCTTTAATTTTTATTATTCTATCTACATATCCAATATAGTTAGAATCTACATTAGTATGATCCTTTCTATCTGAGTCTTTTAGTTTTAATAATTTATCAAACAACTCAAATGAAATACATTTATTAAGTATTCTCTTCACACTTTTCTTGGTTTCAGCAATTTCAAAATCATGATACTCAATTAACCATGTAACTTCATCTATTTCATTATTAGAGTATTTTAATCTTTTCATTATATCTTTAGCTATTCTAGCTGATTCTAATGGATGACCATAGAAATGGCCTTTAATAGTGCCATTATCTAAAACTTCTTCACTATAACATACTTTCTTGCCTATATCATGAAATAATGCCGATAGTCTTAGTATTAAGTCAGTATCAACATTCTTTACAACTTCTAATGTGTGATTAAAAAGTAAATTATTTTTATGATACATATTGTTTTGATTAATCATTAAATCATTAAGTTCGGGAATGAAAAGCACAAATAAATCAAAATATTTTCTCAAAACACCTTCTAGTCTATCTATATATTTACTAATTAATATACCATTAAATTCTTTTTGAATTCTCTCAACAGAAACGTTTTTGATTAAATTCATCGACTCAATAATAGCTTTTGATGTTTCTTCTTCTATATCAAAGTCTAATTTGGCGCTAAATCTAATTGCTCTTAATATTCTTAATCCATCTTCCTCAAATCTTTTCTTTGGGTTTCCTACACACCTAACTATTTTCTTATTTAGATCTTCTACACCATTAAAGTAGTCAATAACATTTCCGTTAATATCTAATGCTAAAGCATTTATCGTGAAATCTCTTCTGCTTAAATCCTCTTTTAAAGATGTTGTGAAAGATACTTTAGATGGATGTCTATTATCCAAATATTTACCTTCAACTCTATATGTTGTTATTTCAAATGGTTCATGATCTATCACAACAGTTACTGTTCCATGTTTTATACCTGTTTCAATCACTGGATGTTTTTTAAAAATATCTTTTATTTCTAACGGTAAAGCATTTGTTGTAACGTCGTAATCATTTACTGTGCGATTTAATAACGTATCTCTTACCGCACCCCCAACAACAAATCCTTCATAGCCATTTTCTTTTAATATATTTAGTATATACTTAACTTTATCAGGAATAACTATTTTATTTAGTTTTATAGTTTTCATACTCTATCACTCCAATAATATGATTATATTCAAAAATTTAATTTATACATCTATATTATATCATA
>CAZHQU010000032.1:0-250 GCA_964534245.1 uncultured Coprobacillus sp. | reverse complement strand
TCACGCATATAATTTAATTCATCTATTATTTTTTTATTAATTCTATTTATCACTTATAAAACAAAACCATATTTTCAATTAACTTTTTTAATAGTTTAGATAATTATTATTAAAGTTATAAAAATATAATTTCTAAAACTAAAAAAATACTATAATTTCTATATTTTATTAATAAACTGAAATATAAATTTTTTTCGTAAATTAAATATTATAAAAGAGCGAATCTGTATTATGCAGTTTCACTCTTATT
>CAZHQU010000031.1:0-11146 GCA_964534245.1 uncultured Coprobacillus sp. | reverse complement strand
ATTCATAAATGCCTCTTTTTAATTTTTATACTATCAAATTATATCATACTAATCATTTTATTAAAACAACTCATAAATTACTTTGCTTCTCTTTTGCTCAAAAATTAATCACTATTTTGACCGTTATTATATCATGTTTATTAGTTGTTTATAAATTTTCATTCTATTTTATCTCCATTATTTGTCTATTAAGTTTTTATTTTAGTAATTTATATTTTCTTTAAAGTTAAATTTCATCATATTTGTTGATATCTTGAAATAGAGTTTTTTGTTTATTTTAAAAATTTTTTATTTATTCTTTTTATAAAATAAAAAGAGCTTGTAAAATATCTACAAACTCATTTCTATTTATTATAAGTTTTATATTTTATAAATTAATTATTTAGCGCAACTAATTCCATTTAATTTTCTTACATTCTTCAAGTTTTGTATTTGCTCCCTTGACAATACTTTCATACATTCTAGGAATACCCGCTAAATATAATGATTCCATAAGACTATTATAGTCTTCTTCACTCATCATTATTACATTACCATCTTCAGTATTAATTTTTACTACATTATTATATTTTATACAACTTAAAGCAAGTTTGTATAGTTCTGCTTTAGCATTTATAATGTTTATATATGTCATAGCCATTGCCTCTTTTATTATATACTATTTTTACCTATTATCATAAACCTATTAAAGAAATAGGGCAATAATAAATTTTATCATTTAATGGCATTATTTTATCGCATGAATCAATAATTAAACCATTTATTATTGTTTTATTATATTTTAATAGGAAATCAAAATTCTTCTTTGATGAAACTCTGTTAATTCCTTTCTTTATCTCAATAGGATATATACCATCAAAAGCCTCAATAATAATATCTACTTCTTTTTGATCTTTATCTCTGTAATAATATATTTCTCTCTTGTAGTCTTTGGAATTGTTGTAATAAGATTTTATTATTTCAGAAACAACATATGTTTCATAAAAAGCACCAGAAAAAGCACTTTTTTCTAAAATTTCAGCAGATGGAATGTGTGATAAATACGAGCATAAACCCGTATCTAAAAAATAAATTTTAGGTTTCTTAATTATTCTATCTGACAGATTAGAAAGGTAAGGTTGTAATAATTTGATTATTCCAGAAGTTTCTAGTATTGATAACCAATCTTTAACAGTTCTTGAATCTATACCAATATTTCTCGAAATATCTGAATAGTCAATTTGATTTCCTGTTCTTAAAGCGATATACTCCATAAAATTTAAAAATACAGTTTCTTTAGACGCAGTTATTACTTTCTTTACATCTCGTTCGATGTATGTTGTAACATACGAATTATAATACCTATCTCTATCAATCTTATTTACAATATATTCCGGCATGCCACCTATAAAGATATCTTCAAATATTTCTTTTCTACTTCTATGTTTATGATTTAAACTTTCTTTTTCTAATAATACATTTATATTTGGATTAAACAATGTTTGGCTTTCATATTCATATATTTCAGCAAAAGAAAGAGAAGTCATATTAAATATAGCAGTTCTTCCAGCTAATGATTCTGATATTGTTTCTTGAAGTTCAAATTGATTTGATCCTGTTAAAATATATAATAATTGAATATGCTTATTATTCTTTACACATTCATTTTTATGATTATCTATAACAATCTTAATATAGCTTAATAAAGATGGAACTTTTTGTATCTCATCAATTACAAGAGGACACTTATAAAAATCTAAGAAACCTTTAGGGTCTTTTATTGCATAATCTTTAATTGATAAATCATCAAATGTTACATATTTAAAATTATTATCAAACAAATGTCTAACCATTGTAGATTTACCAGTTTGTCTTGCTCCATAAATAGTAATGCATGCAAATTCATTCGATGCACTTTTAATTTGTTTTTCTAATGCTCTTTTTATATACATATACTCATTCCTTCCAAATATATTTTAACTTATTACTTCATTTTTGTCAACTATTTTTACAATGCAATGTTGTTTTAGTCGAACTTTTTTATTTTTATTATATGATATTATTATATTTGTATTAAATTTTCAAAAACATTTCAATTGTTCTTTTTTGTATATTTACACATTTTTTGCTATTTAAATTAAATATTATTAATAGTAAAAATCAAGTAAAAAAAGAGCTTAACAAATTAATGTTAAGCTTTTGTTTTTATTTATAATATTAAACTACTCTTTAACGAATGGTAATAATGCCATATGACGAGCACGTTTAATTGCTACTGCTAATTCTCTTTGATAAATAGCTTTAGTTCCTGTAACACGACGAGGAAGAATTTTGCCACGATCAGATACAAACTTTCTTAATACTTCAACGTTTGTCCAATCTATTTTTTCAATTTTATTATCAGTGAAATAGCATGTCTTTTTTCTTTTACCACGAAAATTGTTTGCCATTACTTTGTCCTCCTAAATTATTAAAATGGTAAATCATCATCTGAAATAGTATTTTTAGTCTTGATGTCCGCAAATGGATCAACTATTTCTTTTGATGGTTTCGCTTCTGGTTTTTGAGTTGAGAACGGATTTACTTGATTATCTAAACTTTGATTACCATAGTTATTTGGTAAATCAGGGATATCATAAGTATTCACATCAGAAAAACCATTTTCACGAGATCCTTTTGATTCTAAGAAATGAATATTCTCACAAATTACTTCAGTAACATATCTTTTAGCACCATTCATATCTTCATAAGTTCTAACTTGTAATTGACCTTCAACACCAATTTGATTTCCCTTACGCATAAATTTTGCTAAGTTATCTGCTAAACCTCTCCAAGCAACACAGTTAATGAAATCTGCTTGTCTTTCACCATTACGACTATAAGTACGATTTACAGCAATTGTAAATTGCACTACTGAAATGTCTGCATTAGTTTTTTTAAGTTCAGGGTCTTTTGTTAATCTACCTACTAAAATAACTTTATTCATTTACTTCTCCTATTAAATCTTTTAATTCAAATCTCTTAATTATTCTTTAACTAAAATGTGTCTAATAATATCTTCTTTGATATTGCAAATACGATCATACTCAGCAACAGCTTCATTGTTAGCATTAACAACAAATTTTACATAGTAACCTTTTTTGAAATCATTGATTTCGTATGCTAAGTCTTTAATTCCCCATTCATTAACTTCTTGGATGCTTCCACCAGCATTAGTGAAAATAGCATTGATATCAGCGATAACTGCTTGATATCCTTCTTCAGTTAATGTAGGGCGAATAATATACATACCTGTATAAGTTTTCATTCCTTCGCACCTCCTTTTGGTCTTTTGGCTTTCTTTACAATTTATAGCTTTAATTCAAGCAAGAAAGCAAGGTATGAGAAAAATCTCATGCTTATATATTATACCATATATTTACTAAAAAGTAAAGATTTTTTTATTTTCTTTTTCTTTTATTTGTGATTATTTTATACAAGTGAATAACAGTTCAAATATTAAAAAGGGCTGAATTAGCCCTTTGAAATAAATTATGATTTTAAATCATATTATTGATAACTTTCTTCTTGTTTTTTCTTCCCTGGAATAATATGTAATATTGTTAATACATATTTAATTCCTAGAATTAATGGGTAAATTGCTTGTAATAATATAATTAACATTAACCATTCTGTACCAGTAAATGCATCAAATGGTACCATCATATATTCTCTTAATGGTGCCACAGCAAACATTACTACCATTAATAAAATTACAACACCAATTATTATTTTTCTAACTCCATTAACTGGTCTACATACATCTACTAACACAGCAAACATTATTGCTGTTGTAACAAGAGTAGAGATAGTTGAATATACAGTTGTATCAACATTTACTAATGCTGGGAATAAGTATTCTCCATTTATCATTATTCTTTGACTAAAGAATAAGATTAATTGATATAGAAGTATTGCAAGTGAACCAGGTAATATGTTTTTAAATACATTAGATATAAATTTACCTTTAATTATTTGATTATTTGGAATGAACGCTAATGCCGTTGTTCCGACACCAATAATTATATATTCTATAATTGCTAAGTTTCTTTGTTCAAATGGGAAATTGATATGTCCTACAACCGGATTTTGTCTTGCTGCAAAACCAATAATTATATACATTACTGCTAAAAGTATTGCAAATAAGTTTTTAGTTAAATATAGAACTGAAGTTTTTTGAATATTATTGATTACTCTACGCCCTTCTTTAACAACTTTAGGCATTGATGAGAAATTCGAATCCATTAGTACTAAATGTGATACGTATCTTGTTGCTTCACTTCCTGATGCCATTGCAACACTGCAGTCAGCTTCTTTTAACGCTGGTATATCGTTTACTCCATCACCTGTCATTGCTACAGTTCTACCCGCAGCTTTTAATGTTTTTACAATTAGTTTCTTTTGACTAGGAGTAACTCTACCAAAGACTGTATATTCAAATACTGCCACTTCGATTTCTTCATCTGTCATTCCATTTAGATTAATCCATCTATCAGCATGTTCTATGCCTACTCTATCAGCAATCTTAGATACGGTTTCTGGATTATCACCAGAGATAACTTTTACATCTACTCCATTTTGTTTGAAGAACGCGATTGTATCTGCCGCGTCATCTCTAATATGATCTTGAATAACTATTAAAGCAATTGGTTTTACATATTTAGGAAGCGTTTCAGAAGTTAGTTTATTTGCTAAAAAGCCTAATGCTAAAACACGACATCCTTGATTTGAAAATCTCGTTACTTTTGAACTGATTTTATCAAAATATTCTTTAATAACAAAATCAGGTGCACCAATTATAAATGTCCCTTTCGCACCAAAAGTAACTGCACTATATTTTCTCTTTGATGAGAATGGAATTACTTCAGTTGGTGTTAATACATCATTTTTATCAAAATATTTTATCAACGCTTCACTTGTTGGATTAGTTTCTTTAAAAGCATTCATCATAGAACCAACAATTTCTCTAATAGTATAATCTGTTGTATTGTTAACTTCTACACAATCACATACTCTCATTGTACCATCAGTGATAGTTCCTGTTTTATCTAAACATAATGTATCAACACGAGCAAGCATTTCAATACAGTATAATTCTTGTACTAATGTGTTACTTTTACTTAAGTTATAAACTCCTAAGAATAAAGCTACACTTGTAAGTAAGAATAGTCCTCCTGGGATCATTGTTAAAATGATATATGATGTACTCTTAAGTCCTTCAGGTAAAGCTTCTAAGAAAGCGTCTAAAGTGAAGTCTCCTTGAATTCTTGAAATAATATAAAGAATTGCAATCGGGAATATTATAAATGATATTGTCTTAATAATAATTTTTAATGTTTTTAATAGTTCTGATCTAGGAGCAGAATACATTTTTGCATCTTGGGATAACTTTTCAATAAAACAATCATTACCTACTTTATCTGCTCTTGCAATACATGTTCCACTCGATAAGAAACTTCCTGAGAAAAGCTTATCTCCCGGAGTCTTTGGAATAGCATCAGCTTCACCAGTTAGAAGTGCTTCATTAACTTCTACGTTTCCATCTAAAACTACACAGTCAGCGCATATTTGCTTTCCAGATGAGAACATTAGAATATCATCTAGTACTACTTCTTTTACTGGTATTTCAAGTTTCTTACCATTTCTAATTACAACTGCGCTTGGGGCAGATACTATCTTCATTTTATCAACAGTAAGTTTTGCACGTATTTCTTGGAATATTCCAATCCCTAGATTTGCAAATACGACAGCTAAGAAGAATAAATTCAAATAATCTCCTAATATTATTAAAATTATTGCAATAACAAAATATAAAATATTAAAGAATGTAAACACATGAGAAAGTATAATTTGAGGAATTGTTTTACCTTTATCATTTCCTGTATCATTAATTAGTCCTTGTTCAATTCTTTTATTTACTTGTTCATCATTTAAACCTTCAGTAAAATCAACATCTAGATATCTTTCAATGCTTGAATCTACATTTGTTTCCTTTTGAATTTTGTTATCGATATCTTCACTAGTTTCTACTTTTGGTTTATTATCTATCTCTTTTTCTTTAAGCATTGCAAGTTTTTCTGAAGTTTCTTTATCCCTCACAACAACTTCAACATTTTCTTCTTTTTTCTTACCAACCATAATTTTAGAATTGTCTTCCATATTGCCACCAACCCTTCAATTATTTTTATTGTATCACAACATAAAATAATCTTCAATAATTTTTATATTTATTGATTATAAAAATAACTTTTTAGGCTGTCATAACCTGCTCGATATAATTCTTCTCTATATTCTAAACCTTTAGAAAACTCAGAAGCTTTTAATCCGTATGTATTAATATTTATAATTATATGACTATTATCTATTTCATAAACATTCGGTTTGAAAATTCGTTTAGTAATTCTTCTTGATAAAGTCGGTTTATCATTACCTATACGAAGTCCTATTACAGGATTATGAGAATCTTTCAAAAGCCTAATAGGAAATTTATCAACTGCACCTCCATCAATAAACCTATAATCTTTAAATCTATACATTGAATAGACGATTGGTAAACTTGATGACATTGCTAATGCTTTAGCTACACTAAAAGAATCTTTATTTATTTTATACTTGGGAAGGTCATCTGGAATAACAACTGCTTGTTTGGTATCTAAATCTGTCACAACAACTTTTAGTAAATAGTCTGCACCAAACCTTAAATCTCCAAAAGTATGAATAGATTTACAAGCGAGTATTTCCTCCATTTTCTTTTCGAAGACGCTAATATTATTTAGTCCTAATCCTTTAAAACTAGTAATAATTCCATTCTTATGTACAATTGTTTCAACAGATAAATCATCAATTATTTTCTTAATTTCTTTACTTGTAAATCTACACACTGCAAGTGCCGCAAATATTGCACCCACACTAGTTCCTACAGCCTTATGAATTTGAAACCCATTACTTTCAAAATATTCTAAAGCCCCTACATATGCAAGTCCCTTTATTCCTCCACCTTCAAAAGCACAATCTATAAACATGTAACACCATCCTAATTTATATTTTTTTCTATATTCATATATTTTTCTATATTCATATTTTTTTCTATGTATATATATTATATGCTTGAATTTAAAACTATATAATAATTAATACTAAATCAAAAAATGAACCTACAAAATTGTAGATTCACTTTTTTAATATTCTTAATTTTCTTCGTCTGTTACTGTTTTTTTCTTAAATATACTACTAACTATTTTATTTGGAAAATAAGCTAATGTATCTTTAATTATTCCTGGAATTGTCTTTAAAGATTCTTTAATTGATGCATTTCTAATTTCATTTTTATTTAGTTTGCCTTCAGAGAACAAATAATTTCTCGTAACATATCCTACTCTTAATGTAAGTAAAGCATTAGAAATTCCACCCATTAAACTCGAAGCAACTGGTTTAATTAATGGTATATCACTTAGTAGATTTGTTGTGGATTGAGGGAATATATCATTAAAATCTAAACCTTCTAATGTATCAGCAATTAATGCTATTGAAAAGACTCTTATAGCAAGTTTACCAATCTTTGGATAACTTGGTCTAAACCCACATTTCACTACTATCTCTTTAATCATCTTAACATTCATTGTAATTACAGTATACATATCAAGTTTACCATTTTGACATATTGCTGTAGAGATAAGGACAGTCCCTGCAGTTTTTCTAATTATTTTGTTTATATCTTTTTTAATGTTTCCATTAAATACACCAGCAAGTTCTTCTCTTAATTCACTTGCACTTTCACATGTATTTAACTTCATCGCTTCTTCTTCACTAATGCTTTTATTCTTAGATAAAGTCTTTACAATTTTTTTATACACTCTAAAGTTCTTAGGGTTATCTTCATCTAATACAGTAACAATTGAAAAACTTGGTGAGAATAATATTATTCTTAATGGATTAAGTATTAAAAAATAGAATAGTACTATTGTTAATCCATAGAATGCATATTCTAAATATTCACTAATATTTCTTAATCTCTCTCCTGTTTCAATTATATCACTAACAAGAATAATCATGAAGAATACAAATACACCTATACCAAGAGTAATCCATAATTTATTAACCTTCTTCATTTAATCACCTACTTTGCGAAAACTTTTGCTTCTACCTCATTTTTCTTATCTACACCTAATAACTTCTCAACAATTGCTAATCCGAAATCTACTGTATATGCCATAGATTTACCTGTAATAAAGTTGCCTGAAACAGTCACACCTTCTTTAGTGTACTCGCCAAAAATACCTTCTTCACATGTTGGAAAGCATGTAAACTTTTCGTCTTTAAAGTATCCATGTTTACCAATAGTCATTGGTCCTGCACAAATAGCAAATACATTTTTCTTAGACTTAACAAAATAATGAACTAAATCATCTACACGACTATCTTTTAATAATACATTAAATACTGCTCCGCCACCAGGAATGATTAAGAAATCATAATCCTCCATCTTAATATCTTTATACATTTTAGGAACATACATTACGTTTTGACATTGAGTAGTTATATATGGATCAGTTCCCATATTAACTTTATCAAGTTCAATTCCTGCTCTAAATAAAATATCTATTGTTGTAATAGCTTCTGTATCTTCAAATCCCTTTGCAAGTATTATTATTCCTTTCATAAATGCCTCCTTATTTATACATTAAAATTACTTCCTAAGTATAATTATTATACAATAAAAACATACTGTTTTCAAGTAAACATTTATTACATTATCTTTTAATTAATACGAATATATAAGAAATAATATCATATACTCTAGTGTATAGTTTAAAACTTTATATTATATTTCTTTTGTATTCTGTTTTTCCTTTTGGTTACTGCTTGTTGACTAACATCTAATATATTTCCATCTTTCTTATCTATTATTATTTGCTTTCCATCATAAAATAATTTAATAAAATCCATATCCTTTTTAACAATTATCAAATTATCAAAATTACTACTTAGTATATCATCTTGATCATTTAGATATATATACTTTTTTCTCGCACTTTCTCTTCTATGATAATCTATTACTGCATTCTTTATTACAGCATTAACATATTTTACAAATTGGTTTTCATTACAAAATAAGATATATTCTTTAAACAATTGTTTTTTATCATATAAAGAAATAATTCCTTTATATTTATTATAGAATTGAAGTATATAATTATTCAAAATCATTCTATTCACGTTAAATTTATTTAATAAGATTATTACACTAATTACTTTTACAAATAAATCATTATCACTACAATATTTTTCAAACAGCATCTTTTTGTTTGAATACTAATGCAAACTAGTTTGCAATGTGAATACACCAACCATTCCATCATCTAATGATAAACGACAACAAACTGCTGTCTTATATATTTTATTATGTTATTATTTTTTTGATCATATTTTAATATTGTTATAAGTATATCTTTAATTATTTGTTTTAAGGAGTCATCATTTATATTTACTTCAGGCAAAATATAAGTAACATTATTTATTTTAATTACTATAACTTTTTCATTACTAATAAAATTCCTCCTTCAATAGTAATGGACATTAAACAATCAAAGTGTCGGAGAAAAATATAAAAA
This sequence comes from uncultured Coprobacillus sp., assembly GCA_964534245.1. Lineage (GTDB taxonomy): Bacteria > Bacillota_I > Bacilli_A > ML615J-28 > CAG-698 > CAG-698. Next base: position 1,517 of record CAZHQU010000031.1, on the reverse strand, counting down.
AATTTTAAAAAGTTATATAAAAACAGCAACAAGATAAATCGTGCTTCACCTACTTCACATGCAAATATTTAGTAACTAAAATAACTAACTTACATATAAAACCACCTTATTGGTTTTACCCAACAAAGTGGTTATTATCTAAATTCTATGTTTTTTTGTTCTTTAATTAATTATTTTTTAATTTCATTATAAATTTTGTAAATTTACCTTTAGCGAATAACTAAATATAATTTATTTGACCATACTTCAATGTTGTTATCACTTTTTATTATCGATTTCACAATTAATAATTTCATTAAAGCAGAACTCATCATTGATTTTTGATATGTATTTTTATTATGTAAGTACACTTACAAACTTACTTTAACCTCCCATAGATAATTTTCATTGATGCCTATCCAATTAACCATTTCATTATCATTACTAAAAACGAATTATCCTACTTACAGCATTTGAACTAAGTATCCTAGTCAACCATAGATGAGTGTAAAACAAAAAGTAGTATTGTATATTGATGTATGATTTATCCTATATACAATTTTATATAATTCAAATTATACATTAATAAAAAATCCTAATATAAACATGATTATCGATATAATTATTGCCAATGCTGAAAAGCTAAACGTAACATATTTTCCACTCCCATTCTTTAAAATAAGATCTATAATAAACCCTATTAACGCTAATGGGTATAAAACTATTATATATAGTCCTCCTCTATTTGATGTTATTAGTGAAACAAATAATATGCATAAAGAACACATAAAAGACAACAAAATAATTTTCGTTTTATGTTTACACATAAAATCATATTTTTTCTCATTAAATGTTCTATAATCTTTTTTCTTATACATTTACCAATTCCCCCCATCTATTTGATATCCAATCTATGAAATCATCAATTGTTTTATCAACCCAGTTTACTACATCATTTTTATAGCGTTGAATCGATTTTTCAATTTCAATACCTACTAAAGTTCCTATAATTGCGCCAGCAGGGCCTCCTATTGTTCCACCAATTAATCCTACTAATTTCGATGTGATAATCATACTTCCAACATCATATAAAGCAGTCCATCCAGCTTTCCCTAAATCATTAGTATTTATATAAACATTAATTCCATCAATAACAGCAGCAACATATCCTAACCATTCTGAAACTTTACCATATTTACTTAAATTATCAAGAAACCATCCAACTTTTGGAGGATTACCATGAACATGGATTAAATATTCTGCTACTTTAATGCCATTAAGAATAGTAAATACATTCGATGCAAATCCAAATGTATCATATAATGAAGGGAAGTTAATATAACTAACAATATCTAAATTATTACCATAGTTTATACCCGCACTTAACTCAATAGAGTCAACCATTTCACTACTTGCAATTCTACCTATACCATAACTTCTATAAACAATACTGATTGGATTGTTTCTAGCATAACTATATAGATTTAATCCATTGATACTTGACGGATTTAATATTGATAGATCTGCAGGTTGGATAA
>CAZHQU010000030.1:0-11807 GCA_964534245.1 uncultured Coprobacillus sp. | reverse complement strand
AATTCTCTTGCAAAAGTGAAAGTAGATGTTTATAAAGAAACTTTAACTGGTGAATATATTAAAGAATCAGAATTAAATATATTTGTTGATGCATTAAAAGGAGATTACACTTATTCACCAAATATTATAGAACATTATGTTGTTAATCCTTCTATGAGTGAATTAGATTGTACTCCAACAATTTTAAATGTTGAGAATCTTTCGGTGTATTATGATTTAAAAAGATATACTGTAAAATTTGAAATAGGTAATTTAGAATATGTAAGTGGAGATTTAGAACAAACTGTTCCATATGGAAGTAGCGCTATAGCTCCATTTGTTAATAATACTAATACTTCAGCATTTTTAAATTGGGATAAAACATTTGATAATGTATCTTCTGATATTACTGTTAAAGCTGTATGCTCAACAGAAGCAAAAGTTAATTTAATTACATATTCTGAGAATCTAAATGGTGAATATTTTAAATACTCTGAAACTCAGTTATTTATAGATACATTAAATGGTGAATATACTCATACTCCAAATATCATGGAACATTATGTTATTAATTCAGATAAGAGTGAATTAAAATGCATACCAAGTGTTTTAAATGTTGAAACAATTACTTTATATTATGATTTAAAAAGATATACAGTAAAATTTGAAATTGGTGATTTAAGTCATATTAGTGGATCATTAGAACAAACTATTCCATATGGCGGAAGCGCGATTGCTCCAGTTGTAAGCGGGACAAGAGTTTCAGCATTCCAAAACTGGGATAAAGTGTTTGATAACATATCATCTGATCTTACTGTTAAAGCTATATGTACAAGTGAAGCGAAAATTACTGTTGTTAATTATATTGAAAATTTGGCAGGTGGATATAGTGAATTAGAAAGACAAACAATTAATGTTTCTGCTCTTCCTGAAACTTATACTTTAAATCCAGTTCCTAAAACAAATTATACAGTTAATGAATTGTTGTCTAACAAGACATGTGCATTACAAGCAGGATTAGAACAAACATTAAGTGTTTATTATGATTTAAGAAGATATACTGTAACATTCCAATATACTGATTTAAGTCTTGTGAGTGGAGAAGCTGTGCAAACAATTCCTCATGGTGGAAGTGCAGTTGCTCCAGTTTTAGCTGACACTTTGACAGTTAGATTTAATAAATGGAGTGAAGATTTTAGCAATATTACAAGTGATTTGAATGTCGTGGCGGTAGTGGATGTTTATAAAACTATTTCATCTAGATCAGACTTAGAATGTATTGGCCTTGACACAAGTGGAAATTACATTTTAACTGCTGACATAGATTTAAGTACTGCCTTATGGACACCTCTTGGAAGTTTCAATGGAAAACTCTTAGGTAATGGTCATACTATAAAAGGTATTAAATTTAGTAATCAAAATAATGTAGGTTTATTTACTCAAAATGCTGGCTTAATTGATGGTTTAACAATACTTAATTGTTCTATTGATTTTTCGATTAATAATGCAACAGGTGGCAATGTTAAAGGTGCATTTATCGCTTCTGAAAATTATGGATTAATAAAAAACTGTGTTGTTAAGGGAACAAATACAATTACTTATAAATTTGCATGTTCATATGAAATTGGTACTTATTCTGATGGAGCATTTACACATTATAATTTCTCTAATACTTATAAGGGTGCTACAATAGCGTGTACTAACTTAGGAACAATTGAAAATTGTTCTTTAGAAGGAAATATTGATTATAGTGTAACATCAGACTTATATTATAAGTTTAATACATGGATGTATACAAATGTGGGAAACGGTAGTATGACATTAAATGCATATGCTTCATTTGGAGGTTTCTGTGCTGATAATTTAGGAACTATTAATAGTTGTACAAGTTCAGCAAATATAAAGTCAACAAGCATTGCTAAAGCAGTTTCTGAAACAAGTGGTTGGGGAAAGAATGATGTTTATTCTTACACTAATGTTACTTTTGGATCTGTTTGCGCAACAAATCAAAATGTTATAGATGGTTGTAAAACATTAGTGGGTACAATTGATTCTAGTTCAAAAAGTACAAACTGTGAAGAAGCTCATGCTGGAAATAATGTTACTTCTGATTCATCTTTAAAATATTTAGTGGGTACAAACAATGGAACTATAACAAATAGTATCGCAACAACAAGCTAATATTTATAAAAATTAAGTAGGTTATTTAAACAATCCTTTGATTGTTTATAAGCCTACTTTTTATTTTGCTTATTCCAATTTACATAAGAATATGATATAATATAAAATGATTTATTATATGTAAAATATATTTTTTAAGAGAGGAGAAATTATTATGAAAAAGATATTAATATTATTAATAATGATTTTTGGTTTAATATCATTTGTAAATGTTAATGCAAGTGAAGAAGAAACTTATGAAATTGATTTTGATGTAGATAGAGAAATGAGAGCAGTTTGGATATCTCCTTTAGTTAGTGATATTCCAAGATTTACATCTGAAACACAATACAAGAATGCTATTTTGGATGTATTTACAAACATGGAAAAGTTTAATCTTAATACAATGATTTTCCATATAAGAATTTACAATGATGCGTTATATGAATCAACATATAATAATTGGTCTAGTTATTATAACACTAGTCCTAGCTGGGACGCTTTACCTTGGATTATTGAAGAATGTCATAATAGAGGTTATGAGTTCCATGCATGGATGAATCCTTATCGTGTTGCTAGTACGGGATCTAGTTTGACAAGTATTGCTAGTAGATTCCCAAAATCTAATTTAGCATCTAACCCTGCAAATCTATTAAAAGGTAGTAGCACAGTAATACTAAATCCAGGTATTCCAGAAGTACAAGATTTCTTAGTAAATGTTTGTATGGAAGTTGTTTATAAATATGATGTAGATGCAATTCATTTTGATGACTATTTCTATGTTGAGGGGATTGATGATACTGAAACATACGGAACATATGGTATTGGCCAAGGAATTGAGCAATTTAGAAGAGATAGTGTTGATACATTTATTAAAAACTTAAAGAATGAATTAGACAAATTCAATAAAAAGAATAATGCATGTGTTGAATTAGGTATTTCTCCTACCGCCGCATGGGCTAATGGTGATGGGGTTGTTACATATGATGAAGAAGGAAATGCCATCAGTAATGGCTCAAAAGGTGTAACCCAAGGACATTATGGTAATTATTTATATTGTGATACACTTAAATGGGTAAATGAAGATTGGATTGATTACATACTTCCTCAATGTTATATAGGTACAAGCCAAGGGAATGAACTATTCTATGGAACAGTTGACTGGTGGAGTAAAGTATGTAAATACTCAAAAACTAAACTTTATATTGGTATTGGTTTATACCGTGCTTCAAGTTCAGGTGACTGGTCTAATCTTGATGAATTAAAGAAACAATTTGATTATATGGCTGGATATGATAATGTTGAAGGGTTCTCAATATTTAGTTATAAACACATTAAGAGTACTAGTACATATATTAATAAGAATCTAGAAAACGCTAAAGAGTATTTTGAAAATGAAGTTTCAGCACCACTAATTTTAAAAGATGTTGAAAATGCTGAATTGAGTTTAAAGGAATATTATATATTAAATGATGATAATAAACATAGTATTGGATTTACAAAACTAGATGGAATTAAGTATTATATTTTATTAAAAAAGATAAATGATGATTATGAATTATTAGATATTTATAACTCTAATAGTGTTTATGTAGATACAAATGATGGCTACTGTGAGTACTATATTGCTCCAGTGCTTCACAATAATACTATCGGAAGATATGTTAAATTAACTACAGAAGATGTTTATAAAGAAGTAAAAGTATTCGGATTTAATAATGAATATTTATACTCTAAATACTATAAAGAATATCCAGAAATGATAGATGATATTGCTCCTGTTGTTGATGGATATAGATTTGTTGAATGGGAAAAAGTAGGAAATAATTTCCAAGCAAAATATGAAGAAGATCTTTATAAAGTAACATATTATGTTAATGAAGAAGTGTATTATGTTGAGTATGTAAAACCAGGAGAAGATGCTAAAGGTGTTAAGTTTGACGATACAGGTGGAAAATTCTCTGGATGGGATAAAAAAGCTAAAGATGTACAAAGTGATGTTGATATATATGCGACATTTATAAAGAACAAATATACGATTAGTTTTTATAATGGTTCAACTCTTTTAGAAGAAAGAGTTTATGAATATGGAGATGAAGTTGTATTTGATATTATTCCAGAAAAAGAAGGTTATCAATTTGTAGGTTTTATGAGTGCTGGTGAGATTTTAACAAATCTTACAGTTACAAGAAACTTATCTATATACGCAACATTTACTGAAAAAGTTTATAAAATAAGTTATGATTTAGATGGTGGAACTTGTAATAATTTAGTTACAGAATTTAAGTCGGTAGCAGATGTAAAACTACCAACACCTTTAAAAGATGGTTATAAGTTTATTGGTTGGTATGAACTAGATGACGAGAATAACGAATTAGAAATTGATTCATTAGAGAAAAAAGATTATAATTTAATTGCAAAATGGGCTAAAATTTACAATGTTAATTATGATTTAGATGGTGGAACTAGTGAAAATTTAATAACTGAATTTACTGATTCAATAGATTTAATTTTACCTGAACCAGTTAAAGAAGGTTATAAGTTTGTTGGTTGGTATGAAGATATTGATGATAATTTAACTTTAGTTAACGAATTAATTAATAAAGATTATACTTTAGTTGCTAAATGGGAAATTTCTAAATATACGATTACATATAAATTAAACGGTGGTAAAGCAGAAAACCTAGTAAATGAATTTACAAATGGAGAAGAAGTTATATTATCAGCTCCAGAAAAAGATGGTTATAAGTTTATTGGTTGGTATGAATTAGTTGATGGAGAATTAGTAAAAGTTGATAAGTTAGAAAATAGAAATTATATTTTAGAAGCAAAATATGAACAAAATTTAGGCTGTGCAAACTCAATGATTAAACTTGTCACTTCATTATCAATATTATTTATTGTGTTAATTAAGAGGAGAAAATAATTATGAAAAAGTTTATTTGTTTTTTATCATTTGTTATATTGCTTGTATGTTTTAGTTTTGTAACTACTTCAGCAAGTACACATGATTTAGTATTATCAAATGGTAAAACAATTTATTACAAAAATACAGATATTGCTGTGCAAATTCCAAATGAATATCAAATGCAAGATCAATACTTCCGTGGAGCATGGGTTACTCCTTTAGCAGGATCTATTCCAAGTTTCTCTACTGAAGCTAAGTACAAAGCTGAAATACAAGAAATGTTAGATGTGTTAGAATATTATAACTGTAATGCGGTAATATTCCATATTCGTATTATGAATGATGCATTATATCCATCTGAACTAAATCCAAGATCAGGATATTTAAATACATCTTTAGATATGTTACCATACGTTATTGAAGAATGTCATAAACGTGGTATTGAATTCCATGCTTGGATGAACCCATACCGTGTTACAGCAAGCGGTGGTAATGTTGATAAAATAGTAGCAAGCTATAAATCAAAAGCTCCTAAAAACCCAGCAAGTGATGCAGCAAACTTATTATCAAACAGTTCTGGTGGAGTTATTTTAAACCCTGCTTTACCAAATGTTAGACAATTCATTATTGATACAGTAATTGAAGTAATGGAAAACTATGATATCGATGCAATACACTTTGATGATTATTTCTATATCACAGGTGTTGATGATGATAGTTTCTATAACGCAAACAATCCTAACGGATTATCAAAGAGTGACTGGCGTAGAGAACAAGTAAATATCTTCATTAAAGATTTACATGATGCTATGGAAGCATTCAATGAAGAAAATGATACTTATGTACAATTAGGTATTTCACCAACTGGTATTTATCGTAATGGTAATGGTGAAGTTTCATATGATGAAGAAGGAAACGCAATTAGTTCAGGTTCAGCAACTGGCGGTCAAGAACATTATGAATCATATTTATTCTCTGATACATTAAAATGGGTTAATGAAGAATGGATTGACTATATTACTCCTCAAAGCTATTGGGCATTTGCACAACCTATTGCTGGATATGCTGATGTAATGAGCTGGTGGAATAAAGTTGTTAAGTATAAGAAAGTAAACTTATATTCTGGTATGGGTATCTATATGTCTCAAAATCCTGGAACTAACTATTCTTGGGGTTATGATCCTAATGAATCAGTTAATCAAATTCTATATGCTACAACATTAGAAAATGTAAAGGGAACAGTATTCTATAGTTACAATTATTTAGAATATGCATATAAAGGCGATGTTGAATCATTATATGGTCAAGGTTTAACTAGAATTAAAAATGAAATATTCACAAATAAAGCAATCATCCCTGAAATTAGAACAATTGATTGTGAAGTTAATAAGATTGAATCAGTTGAAAGTGAATCAAATGATAAAACTACAACTTTAACATTTAATAAAGTTGAAAAAGCTAAATTTTATGTAGTATATCGTTCAGAAAATGAATTGACATATGCCCCAGAAGAAGTATATGACATCTTTGGTAGTAAAGATGAAGTAGTTAAATATGTTGATGAAACAAAAGGCATGAAATATAATTATGGTATTAGAGTATTAGCAATGAATAATGCTTTAAGTGATCCAATAGAATGTAAAGCATCATTAAATGTTGTATTTAAAGATATTAATGGAAATGTACTATCTGAACAAGAAGTCGGATATGGCAAAGAAGCTACAGCTCCTACTGCTCCAGTTCGTGATGGCGTAGAATTTATTGGATGGAGTAGAGACTTTAGTAAAGTTACTGAAGACTTAGTTGTTACTCCAAAATATACAGATAGTAAATATTATGTAACATTCTATAGTAAAGATGGAGAAGCTTTAAAAGTTGATGAAGTAGATCGCGGATCTTCAGCAACAGCTCCTGATGCTAGTTATCCTGGATTTGTATTCTTAAATTGGGATAAAGATTTTAGTAATGTTATTTATGATATGGAAGTTTATCCTGAATATGATATTAAATATTGCAATGTTCAAATTTTAGATTATGACGGAACTGAATTATTATCATATACAATCAAATATGGTTTACAAGGATACTTCCCAGTAGAACCTGTTCGCGATGGTTATGAATTTGTTGGTTGGTCAGATAACTTAGAACAAGTTCTTGATGATATCGTAGTTACTGCTGAATACAAAGTTAAAACTGTAAAAGTAACAGTTCTATCTGATTACGATAATACTGAAATTACTGTTTTAGATGTTCCAATGTATAGTGATGCTGAACTTCCAACTCCACCAACATATCATGGTTATAGATTTGTGGAATGGAGAGGTGTTTATACTAACTTAAAATTTGATTCAACTGTAAGAGCTATATATGAAGAAATATGCTATCAAATTACATTTGTTGGATTAAACGATGAAATAATAGAAGAAATTGAATACTTTGCTGTGGATGGCGAATATTATCCAGAAGTTCCAACTTATGAAGGTTATACATTTGTTGAATGGGACACAGATATAACAAATCTTCCAGTTGACAAAGATGAAATCACAATCAAAGCTATATATAAGAAGAATCAAGTGTCAATTAAATTCATTGGTATGAATGAAGAAGTAATAGTTGAATATACTTTAAATAATGAAGAAGAATTAGAAACAGTTTCTGTTCCAGAACCTAAGGAAGTAGAGGGTTATACTTTTGTTGGTTGGGATAAAGAATACGTAGAAGCTTGGGAAGATCAAATTTACACTGCATTATATGAAGTTAAAAAATTCACAGTAAAATTTGTAGGCTTAAATGGAGAAGAATTAGGTGAAGAAGTTGTTGAGTATGGTAAAGATGTAACTTTACCTGAAGCAAAAGAAATTGAGGGTTATAATTTCGTGAGCTATTCTCATGATGGTAAGAATATTAACGAAGATTTAACTATCACTTTAAATTACGAAAAAATAATTTTAAATGAAGAAACTGGATGTAAAGAATTATCATTAGTTAAATTAATGTTAACTATCTTTATGGCAGTATCATTTGCATATGTTTTCAAAAAACGTTAAATAATATGTATGGTGGTTCATAAACCACCATACTTTTTTGTTTTAAAAAATTATTATAAATATTCCTATTTAAAGTGTCATTAGTTAAAAGATTAACAATTGATTTTTACATCAATATGTGATAAAATATAATGAAGAAATGAAAGGATGTGTCCAAAGATGTCATTGAAAGGTTTATTTGATCCTGGGTATAAAGAATTAAAAAGAACAGAGAAACTTGCTGATAAGGTATGAGCATTAGCCTCTGTATATAATAAATTGACAGATGAAGAGTTAAAAAATAAAACTGTAGAGTTTCGTGAAAGACTAAAGAAAGGTGAAACATTAGATGATATTTTAGTTGAAGCCTTCGCAACAGTTAGAGAAGCCGCTACAAGAGTTTTACATATGACTCCATTTAAAGTTCAAGTAATGGGGGCTGCAGCCTTACATGGTGGTAACATTGCTGAGATGAAGACTGGTGAAGGTAAGACTCTTACATCAACAATGGTTGCATATTTAAATGCTTTACCTGGAGAAGGTGTTCATATTGTTACAGTAAATGAATACTTAGCATCACGTGATGCTACTGAAATGGGTGAATTATTTAAATGGTTAGGTCTTACTGTTGGTTTAAACTTAAGAGAACTTTCACCTGATGATAAACGTGCAGCATATAATTGTGATATAACATATACTACAAACTCTGAAGTAGGATTTGACTATTTAAGAGACCATATGGTTATTTATAAAGAACAAATGGTTCAAAGAAAACTTAACTATGCTATTATCGATGAGGTTGACTCAATCTTAATCGATGAAGCTAGAACTCCACTTATTATTAGTGGTGGTGAGCGTAATACAGGAAACCTTTATCAACAAGCAGATTTATTTGCTAAAAGCTTAAGAATTGATGATGAAGGTGCAGATTATGAACTTGATGAAAAAGCTCGTAATGTTGTAATGACTGAAAGAGGTATTGAAAAAGCTGAAAGATTCTTCAAGGTTGAAAATATTTATGATGTGGCTTATGTAAATGTATTACATCATATTCACAACGCTTTAAAAGCAAATTTCGTAATGAAGAAAGATGTTGAATATGTAGTTGCTGATGGCAAAGTAGTTATTGTTGATTCATTCACTGGTCGTTTAATGCATGGTCGTCAATATTCTGATGGTTTACACCAAGCGTTAGAAGCAAAAGAACATGTTGAAATTAAGAAAGAAACAAGAACAATAGCTACAATCACATATCAAAATTATTTCAGAATGTATAAAAAACTATCTGGTATGACAGGTACAGCAAAAACTGAAGAAGAAGAATTTAGAAATATCTATAATATGTACGTAGTTGAAGTTCCAACAAACGTTCCTGTTATTCGTAAAGATGAACCTGATTTAATGTTTATTACATTAAAAGCTAAGTTTAATGCTTTAGCTAATGATGTATTAGAAAGATATAAAAAAGGTCAACCTGTTTTAATTGGTACTGTTGCTGTTGAAACAAGTGAACATATTTCTGAACTTTTAAGTAAACGTCATATACCTCATAATGTATTAAATGCTAAAAATCATGAACGTGAAGCTGAAATCATTTCCCAAGCTGGTCAAAAAGGTGCTGTTACAATAGCTACAAATATGGCTGGACGTGGTACTGACATTAAACTTGGAGAAGGTGTAAGAGAATTAGGTGGTTTAGCAGTTATCGGTTCTGAACGTCACGAATCAAGACGTATTGATAACCAATTAAGAGGTCGTTCTGGACGTCAAGGTGACCCAGGTTATACAAGATTCTATTTGTCTTCAGAAGATGATTTACTAAGAAGATTTGGCAGTGATAGATATAAAGGAATGCTTTCATATTTAGTTGTTGATAAAAATACTAAGGAAGAAACTGCATTAGAATCTAAAATGTTCTCTCGTTTTGTTGAAAATGCACAAAAGAAAGTTGAAGGAAATAACTTCGATAGCCGTAAATCTGTTCTAGAATATGATGAAGTATTAAGAAAACAAAGAGAAATTATTTATGGGCAAAGAGCTGATGTATTATTTATGGATGATATTTCAGAACAAATTCATAAGATGATGGCAAACACTTGCGTGAGAATTGCTGAAAGAGCAGTTAAAGAGGATAGCCGAAAGAAGATTATCGATCATGAAAAGATTATCAAAGATATTAATGGAATCTATTTTATCTCTGATACATTTAATCAATCCGATTTTGAAAATAAAAATGCCGATGAGGCTGCTGAGATTTTATATAATAAATGTCTAGCTTTACTTGAAGAAAAGAAAGAAGAACATGCAGCTGTTTATCAAGAGTTCTTAAAATCAATGTTATTAAGAGTTATTGATACATACTGGATGAATCATATTGATGATATGAGTGAATTAAGACAAGCTGTACGTTTACAAGCTTATGCTCAAAACAATCCATTACGTGAATATCAAGAAATCGGATTTGATAAATTTGAAACAATGATCTGTAATATTGAACAAGATACAACTAAATATATCAATAGAACAAGAATTGTTAATAACACAGAACGTAAGGAAGTAATTAAACCAACAGGAACAAATGCTGGTGAAGATGTAAAACATAAACAAGCAGTATCTAGTAAAGTTGGTAGAAATGAACCGTGTCCTTGTGGAAGTGGTAAGAAATATAAGAATTGTTGTGGCAGAAGTTAACTGCTTAGGTAAATTAATATGGTAAATTATGAGATTTTTAGAAATATAGAATTATATACTAAACGTCTTAATGATTTAAAAGTTGCAATAGATATTGAAGGATTAGCGAAGCAAATCAAAGAAGATGAGGAGTTAATAGCTGATCCTTCTTTTTATGAAGATTTATCTAATTCACAAAAAGTTTTAAAAGAGATAAAAAAACATAAAGGAATCTATGATACATTTAAATCAATAGAAGCACTTCTTGATGATCTTGTATGTTTTTATGACATGCAAAAAAGTGGTGAAGTGACAGAAGAAGAAATAGATAGTGACGTTTGTAATATAATTAAAGATTTAGAAAAGAATTTGAAATCATTTGAAGAAAAAATGCTATTATCAGGTGAGTATGATGATTGTGATGCATTATTTGAACTTCATCCTGGTGAAGGCGGAACAGAAGCTATGGACTGGGCTGAAATGCTTTTTAGAATGTATAAAAGATATGCAGAGTCTCATAACTATGAATTTGAAGTTTTAGATTACTTGGATGGTGAAGAAGCCGGTATTAAAAGTGTTTCATTTGTTATTAAAGGTGAAAATGCATATGGATATTTAAAAAGTGAACATGGAGTTCACCGATTAGTTCGTATTTCTCCATTCGACTCAGGAGCAAGACGTCATACATCATTTTGTGGGTGCAATGTTTCTCCTGTAATAAATGATGTAATTAATATTGAAGTTAAACCTGAAGATATAAGAGTAGACACTTATAGATCATCTGGTGCTGGCGGACAGTACATAAACAAAACTGAAAGTGCAATAAGAATAACACATTTAAAAACAGGATTAGTTGTTACTTGTCAAAACCAAAGAAGTCAAATTCAAAATCGTGAAAAGGCTATGCAAATTTTAAAATCTAAACTTTATCAATTGGAAAAAGCTGAAAATGATAAAAAATTAAAAAGTATTAATGGAGCAAACTCGGTCAATGGTTTTGGCGGACAAATTAGGTCATATGTTTTTCATCCATACTCTTTAGTTAAAGACGCTCGAACAGGGTA
>CAZHQU010000029.1:0-11872 GCA_964534245.1 uncultured Coprobacillus sp. | reverse complement strand
ATGTTTCTTAGTTTCATATGATTTCCCTTCTATTTTTTATGATATATTCTTATATATACATCTATTATCTATATTATATAATATATGGTAAAATATGTCAATTTGGAGGTTTGGAACGGAATTGGCACTTTTTTAACACAAACATATGAAAACGCCACAAAATCTGTGGCGTTTTTTAATAGTTTTTTAGTTTTTTGCTTATTTGCGCTACAACTAAATTATTTAAAAATTTTTTTCAAAATTTAAACACCCTACTGATTAGGGTTCTATAAAATCTCTTTATACTTAAATTATATAAATTTAATTTTATACAGTTTTTCACTTTTTGTTGATTTTAGCCAATAGAACCTTTCATTTCTAACTTAATTAATTGATTTAGTTCTACCGCATATTCCATTGGAAGTTCTCTTGAGAATGGTTCGATAAATCCCATAATTATCATTTCTAAAGCTTGAGCTTCAGTTAATCCTCTACTCATTAAATAGAACATTTGTTCTTCACTTACTTTTGAAACTGTTGCTTCATGTTCTATTCTTGCTGTGTTATTTAGAACGATATTCTTTGGAATTGTATCACTCTTAGAGATTCCATCTAAAATGATTGTATCACATTCTATATGGCTCTTAGCGTTAAATGCTTTTTTGCCATGTTTGACTGTTCCACGATAGTTAACTACTCCTCCACCTCTACAAATAGATTTAGATATGATTGTACTTGTTGTGTTAGGAGCTGTATGAATCATTCTTGCACCTGTATCTTGGTATTGTCCTTCACCAGCAAAAGCAATTGAGATTGTTGTTCCTTTTGCTCCGTCTCCAGCTAAGATACATGCAGGGTATTTCATATTAGCTAAAGACCCAATGTTTCCATCAATCCATTCCATATGAGTATTTTTATAACAAATTGCTCTTTTTGTTACTAGGTTAAGAATGTTATTAGACCAGTTTTGAATTGCTGAATAACGGCAGTATCCACCATCTTTAACGAAGATTTCAACTACACCTGCGTGTAATGAATCTTTTGAATAGATTGGCGCTGTACAACCTTCAACATAGTATAAGCTAGCTTCATCTTCAACGATAATTAATGTTCTTTCGAATTGTCCCATTCTTTCTGAGTTAATTCTAAAGTATGATTGTAATGGTTTTTCAATCTTAACTCCCTTAGGAATATAGATAAATGATCCACCACTCCATACTGCAGTATTTAATGCTGCATATTTATTATCATTATAAGATATTAATTTACCAAAATATTGTTTCACTAAGTCAGGGTATTTCTTAACTGCTGTATCTGTATCACAGAAGATTACTCCTTGTTTTTCTAGTTCTATTAATGTACTATGATATACTACTTCAGATTCAAATTGAGTAGTAATTCCACCAAGGAAATCTCTTTCAGCTTCAGGAATACCTAGTTTATCAAATGTTTCTTTAATGTTTTCAGGAACATCTTCCCAACTTTTTTCAACTTGTTTACTTTCTTTCTTATAATAAGTATAATCATCAAAATCAACAAAACTTAAATCAGGGCCATAGTTTGGATTTGGAATTCTCACAAATGCATCATATGCTTTTTGTCTTATTTCAAGCATCCAATCTGGTTCACCTTTATACTTAGAAATTTCAGTTACGATTTCTTTTGATAAACCTTTACCTGTGTTATAAACATTTTCAGTTTCAGTCTTAAATCCGTATTTATAATCCCCAATAATTTCATCAATTTTTTTATTATTTTCTTGATTTGTATTATCCATATTATTAATATTATTATTTATGTTGTCAGTATTATTAATATTGTTCTTATTCATCTTTTTCACCATTGATTAACTTTTCAAGAGCTTTCCATGAAAGAGTTGCACATTTAATACGAGCTGGGAATTGTGATACACCTTGATAAGCTACTGCTTCTTCTAAGTCTTCATCTACATCATCTTTACCTAGCATCATATCATAAAACTCTTGAATTAGTCTTTTTGCTTCATCTATTGTTTTGCCTTTTAATGTTTCAGATAAAACAGAAGCTGATGAGCAGCAGATTGAGCATCCACTTCCCGCATGATTAATCTCTACGATTACATCATTTTCAACTTTAAATTCTACTGTTATATCATCCCCACAAGAAGGGTTTCTTAGATGAACATGATCATATCCTTTTAATCCTTTGTTACGAGGATTTTTATAGTGATCAAATATAACTTGTTTATATAAATTTTCTAAATCATTCATATTACCACCACATTCTCTTAAAGAATTCAACTGCTTCTTTAACTTTCTCTATAAATTTATCAGCATCTTCTTTTGTGTTATATATATAAAATGAACCTCTTAATGTACCTATACAGTTAAGCCACTTAGTAATTAGCTGTGCACAGTGATGCCCAGCTCTTAAACATATACCAGCTTCATCAAACAATGTTGATGCGTCATGAGGATGAACACCAGTAATATTGAATGAAATAATTGGTACATCTGCATTTATATTATAAATTGTAACTCCCTCAATATCTTTTAGCTTACTAATTGTATATTCATGTAACGCTTGAGTATGTTCATGAATGTTATCGTATCCAATTGATTCTATATAGTCTATAGCAGCTATCATTCCAATCACAGAAGCAATTGCTGGAGTGCCTGTTTCAAATCTAGATGGAATGTCTTTCACATCAACACTATCTTTATACACTTCTTCATTCATATCTCCACCATAGTAAAGTGGATCAAGTTTCTTTAGAATTGCTTTCTTACCGAATAATACACCAACACCAGTAGGCCCCATCATCTTATGACCAGAAAATGCTAGGAAATCACAATCTATTTCTTTGACATCAACTTTCATATGAGGAACTGCTTGTGCCGCATCCACTATTACTATTGCTCCATAGCTATGCGCAATATCAATAATCTCTTTAATTGGAGTAACATAACCCATTACATTAGATACATAAGTTAAAGCTACAACTTTTGTTTTCTCATTTATAACGCTTTTAAAAGCCTCTACAGTTATGCGACCTTCATCATTTAATGGAACATAAACTAAATTAGCTTTTTTCTTTTCACACATCTTCATCCAAGGAAGTACTGAAGAATGATGTTCAAGTTCAGAAGTAATTACAACATCACCTTCATTAAGATTTTTTTCACCATAAGTTAAAGCAGCTAAATTAAGTGCTTCACTTGCATTTCTTACAAATACAACTTCTTCTACTTTTGAATTAATAAACTTAGCAACCTTTTCTCTTGCAATATCAAATTCATCTGTTGCTTGATAACTTAATTTATATACACCACGATGAATATTCACACCATAATTATAGTAATATTCATTCATCTTATCAATTACACATTTAGGTTTTAAAGATGTAGCACCATTGTCTAGATAAACAATATTTGGGTTATTTTCAAACAATGGGAAATCTTTTTTAATTTTATTTGTATCAAGCATAATACTTACCACCTATAGATATTTACTTACTTTATTTAAAACAGCATTACGTAATTCTTCATTATTAATAGCTTCATAAATCGGATTTACAAAACCACCAATAATTAACTTTTCACTTTCAAGTTTAGTTAAACCTCTACTCATTAAATAGAATAAATCTTCTTCATCGATAGCCCCAATACCAGCACCATGAGAAGCTAAACAGTCATATTCATCAATTTGTAATAAAGGATTTGCACTAATACCACTTTCAGATGATAATAATATACCTTTAGTTTTTTGACTGATATTACTTTGTTTAGATCCATTAATTACGATACCATTTGTATTAATATTTAAAGTTGAAGTTCCTTTACAGATTGCAAAGTTTCTAACCATTGATTCTGTTTCTTTAATATTATGATAAGTATTCAAAACAAAATCTTGAGTTTTTTCACTATTATTAATAAATACATTGTAAGCTTCAACTTTAGCTTTTTCACCAACTAATTTTTCATCATATTTAGAATCAACTTCACCCATAAATAAAGATAAGCCTTTACTATTAAAATATGATTTTTCTTCCATAACAGTATTTGCGTTTATCACGGCTTTACTATTATTTGATTCATATAAAGTTACTAACTCTAATGAACTATTAGCTTTACAGTTAATGTTACGATTGATATTTGCATCTTCTTTCATGCTAATAAACTCAATAATATTAACGTTTACTCCTTCATTAATAACGATATCTATATTACGTTCAGAAGTAACATTATTAAATACATAATATGTTCCATCTTCAGTAAAACTTAAATTATCTAAACCATTACTTGATTTAATATTATCGTTATCAAAAACTATGTATTTACTTTCTTTAGTTAAAAGACTAACTAACTTATCCATTATTTTACCTCAGAGCTTTTCTTTACTGCACATGTACCTAGTACAGTTTTTGCTTTTTGAGGAACTTCATCAACGATTCCTAATTCTTCTTTTAACCAGTCATAACCTTCAGCATCTACTTTTTCGATTAATTCTTTTCCACCAGTTTTTACAATCTTACCACCCATTAAAATATGTACGTAATCACAGTGAATGTAATCTAATAATCTTTCGTAGTGAGTAATAATAATTGCTCCAAAGTCAGGTGAACGCATTGCATCTACATTTTCACCAACGATTTTTAATGCATCAACGTCTAAACCAGAGTCAATTTCATCAAGAACAGCAAAGCTTGGTTTTAACATCTTCATTTGTAAGATTTCATTACGTTTCTTTTCACCACCACTGAAACCTTCATTTAAATAACGATGAGGTAAATCAGAACGCATTTTTAAATCTTTTACACATTTATCTAATTCTTTAATAAACTTGAATAATTTAACATGTTCACCTTCAGGTAAACGAGCTTGCATAGCTTGTTTAATAAAATCAGAATTACTAACTCCACCAATTTCATTAGGGTATTGCATAGCTAAGAAGATACCTTTTCTACTTCTTTCATCAACAGGCATATTAACAACATCTTCACCATCTAATGTAATACTACCTTCAGTAACTTTATATTTGTAATGACCCATTAAGGTATTAGCAAGTGTACTCTTACCAGTTCCATTAGGACCCATAATCGCATGGATTTCACCAGTCTTAACTTCTAAGTTTACACCTTTTAAAATCTCTTTAGAAGTTTCCTTATCTTCTACATTAACATGTAAATTTTCAATTTTTAATACTCTTGTTTTATCTAAATTTGTATTATTCACCATAGTCTTTACTCCTAACAATCTATACTTAATAATCTTAACCTAATTCTGTATTTATATATTTGTATGTTCTATATTTTTATGTTCTATTATTTACTTGTTTGTATTTATAATAAGCTAAGCTCATTATAAAAGGGTAGCTTAGTTGTTATCTACCCAATGATTATAATAACTTAAAATATCTTCATATGATGCACCAATATTATTAGATACATCTTCATTATCATTCTCACTAAGGAATTCTACCATTAACTTAGTAGCTTTTTCTATTTCGCTATCCAACTCAACTTTTAACTTTTCGGCTTGTTCTAAAGCTTTATCCCATTCTTTTTGGGTTGCCAATCTTTTCTTTTTACATTTTTTAAAGAAACGTAATACTAAAAGAATTATACCAATCCCTACACCATTAGATCCAAGCACCCAATAAAGATTAAATATTTCAAAGAATAAAAGACAAATTATTATAGCAGCTTCAAAACAAGATGCTAAAGTTAAATACCATCTTAAATTCCCATATTGTTTATCAAGCTGAGCCATAATAGGCCAGTAGTAATGATTAACTGTATTTAATTCTTTTGTATATTCATTTTTCAAAACATTAACTCTGTTATTAGATGTATTAATTTCGTTTCTTTTCATACTATATACCTCTTCTATATATTATAACACATTTTGACTTTTTTTTAAAGCCCTTTTATGCAATAAATATTTTCGATATGTCAGTATTTTAAAAGATTATTTATTTAATAATCATCTAATAAATAGTTTATATTAAAGTAATGCAACCATTACTCCTCCTAATATCATTATTATAATTCCTATAATTGAATATATTGTAATCTTTTCATGTAAGATGATTACACTTAATATAACTGTTAAAACTATACTTAATCTATCAATTGCCATTACTTTATGTACTTCACCTTTACTTACTGCTAAATAGTAGAAAAGCCACGTTAAGAATGTCACTATACTAGCAAGCCCCACCCACAATATATTCTTACTTGTTAGATTAGTTATATCTTTATAACTTCTATTTATAACTATACTTATTAAACAAAATATTGAAACAATAAATGTTCTTAGACTTAAACTTAAAATTGGATTAACTCCTTTTAATCCAAGCTTAATAAAAACTGCCATTAAGGCAGCAAATATACTAGATAGTATCGAAAAGATAATCCACATAATATTCACCTATTATTATGATTATCTTTTTTTTAGATTCTATAAATAAAATATAAAGTTATATAGTTATTGATTTATAAAATTATATATTTATTTACAAATATCTATTAGTTCAAGTAAGTTAGATATAATATAAGTTGGTTTTAGATCTGTGCTCTTGCCTTTTGGGTTGTACCAACATGTGTCAAGGTCATAATCTATTCCACCTTTGATATCAGCAGATAAGCTATCACCAACTACTAGTACTTCATCTTTATTCACATTTTCTAATTTACTGAATACATAATCAAAAAATTCCTTCTTTGGTTTTTGATATCCTATTTTTTCAGAAACAAATATGTCTGTAAAATACTTTTTTAATCCTGATTCTTCTACTCTTCGTTTTTGGGTATTATATACTCCATTTGTAACAGCATAGATTAGCAATCTTTCAGAGAGTTTTTCTAATACTTCATCGGAATGCTCGATTTTATCACTACCATATGATAATTGTAACAAGAAAGATGTATTAGCTTCTTCACAATCTCTTTTTAAATTGAATATTTTAAAGAAATCATCAAAACGTTTCACTAAAAGATCTGCTTTTGTGATTCTTTCTTTTTCGTACTCTTCCCAGTAATATGTATTTATATTTCTAAAAAGCTGCACATTTTCATCAGTTGGTTCTACACCATATTTCATTAGAGTAGTTATTAAAGCTTTTTTTTGGGCTAAGTCAAAATCTAATAATGTATTATCAAGATCTATTAAAAGTACTTTATACATTTGTTTCTCCTTGTATTATTAATCTTTATCATGAATAAAATCTTCATCGATTTCATTTTCAAAATCTTCATCATCAAAATCACAATAGTCAACTTGTTCTAGAATTTGAACTTTAATTTTAGTTTCTCCAATTACCTCTACTAAAAGTTCGAAACAAATATCTACACAAATTGTATCTTCATTAATAGAAGCATTTGTTACAGTAGGTTCTTGAATAGCTTGAATTAAAATCTCGCGACAATCCTTATTAATATCATTAGCAATTTGTCTTGTTTTAATTGTTTTAGTATATGATACTTGTTGTCTGGCTATATCTGTTTTCGTATTTGAGTCATATGAATACCAAATATCAATTTCATATGTACCATCAATTGTTACAACATTATCATCTAAAGTTCCCTCAAAATCATGATTAATAACCCAACAACCTAAAACACTATATGGTTCATTTGAAGCTGTTAGTGTGTCACTTTGTCTGATGATTTTTTTGCCTCTACCGACTACTGCTCTTGTGACTATCTCACGAATTTCGTTCATAAATATCCCTCCTCAATACAATATATTCATATTAAGTTGGGATTGCTACTAGGGTTTTATCTTAGTATTTTTTGTTATTTAGCTAGTACTCCTTTTAAATGCCAACTATAAGCTTTTTCGATTTTGACTTTTACAAGTTTCCCTATTAATGATTCTTCACCTTCAAAGTTTACAAGTTTATTGTTTTCAGTATAGCCAGTTAACGTACTTGAGTTTTTCTCTGAGCATCCCTCAACAAGCACTTCTAAAGTTTCACCTTCAAAACGTTTATTACCTTGTAAGTACCCTTCATTAATAACTTCATTTAATTTAAGTAATCTTTGTTTCTTCTCATCTTCAGTTAAAGGATTAGGAAGTTTTGCGGCGGGAGTTCCTTCTCTTGGTGAGTAAATAAATGTGAATGCACCTTCGTATCCTACTCTTCTAACTAAATCTAATGTATCTTCAAAGTCTTCTTCTGTTTCCCCAGGGAATGCTACAATTATATCTGTAGTAATTGATATTCCTGGAACTTTTTCTTTTAGTTTATCTATTTTTTCAATATACTCTTCTCTTGTATATTTTCTATTCATTTTCTTTAAAATTGAATTACTACCAGATTGAACAGGAAGATGTAAATGAGGCATTATGTTTCCGCCTTTACCCATAACTTCAATTGTAGCATCATCTAAATCTCTTGGATGAGATGTTGTAAAACGAATTCTCTTAATTGCTGTTTTATTTAAGTCATCTAAAAGATTAGCAAATGTATAATTTAAACCTTCCAAATCATTTCCGTATGCATTAACATTTTGTCCAAGTAATGTAACTTCAATATATCCTTCTTCTGCTAACTTCTTAACTTCATTAATAATATCTTCTGGAAGTCTTGAACGTTCTTTACCTCTTGTGTATGGTACGATACAATATGTACAGAATTCGCTACAACCATACATAATATTAACCCATGCCTTTTTACTATGTTCTCTCTTAACAGGAACATGCTCAACAATATCTCCCTCTTCAGATGGAACTTCAACTAAACGAGAGTTTTTGTTATAAGCTTCATAAATATAATCACCTATCATATGTATATTATGTGTACCAAATACAATGTCAACTTGAGGATACTTCTCAACTATTGCGTTAACAACATTTTCTTCATGTGACATACATCCACATAAAATCATTAACATATTAGGGTTTTTCTTCTTTAAGTTTTTAATTCTACCTAATTCACCAAATACTCTATTCTCAGCATTCTCTCTAATAGCACATGTATTAAAAACAATAATATCAGCTTTATCATCTTCATCAACACAAGTAAATCCCATCTTTTCAAGAATACCTGATATTTTTTCACTATCAGCAAGATTGCCTTGGCATCCATATGTTTTAATGTGATAAGTTTTACCATCACCTAAACCAATTAATTCTCCAGGTAATTCGTAATATACTATTTCTGTTTCTTTTGTTAATCTTTTTCTTGCTTGTCTTAGATTTGGTGTTAAAAATCTACTAAATTCTTTCTTCATAATTTTATTCCTTAATTCATGTATTTATATATAATCTATAGTTTATAATTTATATTAATATATCAGCATTACTTACAAAATCAAATGTTTTATAATATTCTTCTTCTCTCGGAATCCAAATATTCAAATACTTTTGTAAGTACTTTTCGCTTTCACGTCTTTGTAATCTATTTAATTGTTCTTCTTTTGATATAACCGAAAAAACTAGTTTATCAAAATATGATCTAATTTCCTCACTATAACTATACACTCCCTCAACAACAATAACCTTACTTACTAATATTTCTTTTTCATAGTAACTCCAGTTTCTGCAGCTGAAGGCCTTGTATATAATTTTATCTCCAATATTAGCATTTTTAATTCTTTCTAAGAATGATTTTAAATCTTTATAGTTTAATCTTTCTAAACCTTTCTCATCAAAGAAATCATCAACATGTATTAAAGTTATATTCTTTAACTCTTTACTTAATGTTGTTTTTCCTGAAGCGCATCTACCTTCAAGTGAAACTATATATCTATTATTTTTTTCATTTAATAAATCAATATAATTTTGTAATTTCTTAACTCTTAAATCTACACTTAAATCTTTCGCTAAGGCTATGCGATAACTTGGATTATAGTGTCTTTTATATATGATGCTATGGCTAGGTATGCACTTATTAACGATACCATCATTAACTAAATACTCTAGCACTCTATTCTCAACAGTCATCATATCCTTTACTAAATCTTTATATTTTATTAATAAATCATTTGATTGTGTTTTTAGACTACTTTTCTTAAACAAATCAAATAATGATTCTAAGCTATAATAATTCAAATATGGATAAAGGTTAACTCTAACTACTTCATCTGAAATATATTCATATAATTCATTATCCTGTAATTTGTTAGAAACTTTATTTGCTTCATACTTTAAGTATTCATAAGCTTTATCACTAATCAAATGCCCAGCTAAATGAGTAGCTTGAAACAACAACTTATATATATCAATAGTTTCAATCTTAGGATATTTTTTAATATGTCTTAGAACATATGACTTTATTGTTTGTTCCATAAGCCATCCCTCATTATTTCATCATAATCATCATCAGTCATAGCATAAGAAATCAAATCAAATATTCTACCATCATATAACTGATATCCGTTACGACGAACACCTTCATATTTAAAACCAAGTTTTTCACAAACTCTACGAGATTGATTGTTACGAACAAAACACATACACTCAATTCTTCGCAAGCCTAAGCCTTCAAAACCCCATCTAAGTAACCCTTTAGAAGCCTCCACAGCAATACCTCTACCCCAGTATAAAGGATTAACAGTATAACCAAGTTCAGCCTTAAATCCAGCAACATATGTATGAAGTTCACATGTGCCTATCATTTTATTCTCTTCTCTTAAAATTATAGCATAAACACCTAATTGACCATATATCTTCTTTCTACGAAACATATTAATCACTTCTTTTGTATGACTAATAGACCCATGAGGCTCCCATCCAGCATCAGGACCAATGTATGGAAGCTGAGCATACTCAAACATATCTTTAGTATCATTTAAAGTAATCTCACGTAGAATTAATCTAGGCGTATTAATAACTGGTAAACTATTTCTCATATTATTCCTCATATAATTATTATATTTCATATTTAATCTAATGTTATTATTTTAATACATTTTATCATTTTTTTCAATATATAATCGAAATCGTTATCTAAAAGTAATAGTAAAAACAAAATAAAAGATGAAATTGCATTACACAACTTCATCTCTTTTACAATAATCATAAATCCTTTAATATTCTAATCTTTATTAACTTATTCTGAATCAGAAGGTTTATCTTTCCGTAATATCTTTGTTTTGCTCTTCTTTTGTAAAATCCTAATATCAGTAACTTCATCATCAGTGAATTCTTCATCACAGCTAGGACATACATAACTATATGTAGTCACTTTACATTTGGTTGCAAATAAACTATACTTTCCCCAAGCATATTTAGAAAAATCCTTTTCACCTTTACGATAAATTGCTATATTTTTCTTTCTGAACAATCTCTCCCCGCAATACGGGCAATAGTTTTTTCCAAAATAATTTATTATATTAAATACTGTCGTTCTCATAATTATTAATAATCTCCAAAAATCCAGAACAAAAAAGCATAAATAATTCTTTCATATTTAAATTTTATTGTCCCACCAATTAATCCCGTATTAGCTTTTATTCCGAATTCTCCTTTCTCAGTATTGCAAATTCCATATCCATGTCCTAATAAATTCACACTAGCCTCAACAAATAATCCCTCATATCCTATTTTAAATAGTTCAGCACAATATCAGCATTAATTTGTCTATTAGTTATGTCTAATTTAGCTTCAGATGATATATTACCAAACGATGCATATATTGACCACATATCTTCTTCATTCTTGTATATATCTGTTTTTAACAATGATAAACTACCTCCTGCAACTATTAACCCTTCCTCTATTGAATGAAAGAATTCAGGAATATCTAAAGAAAACCATTCAGTTTTTAAATCCATAAGAAATCTCATATTTTGTATGTTTTCTTTTGATGAATTTAATGATAAATTATTCTTTAAATAACTTATATTTGAATTTATACCTTCTTTAAGATTAGTTTTACTTTTATAAGCTTTTTTTACTGGATTGTT
>CAZHQU010000028.1:0-11943 GCA_964534245.1 uncultured Coprobacillus sp. | reverse complement strand
TTCTTAGAATTACATCCAACAAAATATGCTGAAGAATTAGTTAAGAAAATGGAAGCAAGTGGAGCTAAAGCATACTTAGTTAACACTGGTTGGAACGGAACAGGAAAACGTATCTCAATCAAAGACACAAGAGGTATCATCGATGCTATCTTAGATGGTTCAATCTTAAAAGCTGAAACTAAAGTTATTCCTTACTTCAATTTAGAAGTTCCAACTGCATTACCTGGTGTTGACACTAACATTTTAGACCCTCGTCAAACATATGCAAATGCAGCTGATTGGGAAGCTAAAGCTCAAGACTTAGCACAACGTTTCGTTAAGAACTTTGTTAAATACACTGGTAACGAAGCTGGTAAAGCATTAGTTAAGGCTGGTCCACAATTATAATTTAAATAATATAAAAATAAAGTCAGTCTTTTAAGGCTGGCTTTTTTGTAAAAAATATTTGAACGAAAAGAATCTAATTTATAAAATATTATCTTTAAACATTTAATATGTTGAATGAAAAGTATTTGTTAAATATAGTGCAATTTAAAAACATTCAAAAAGTAAAAGGATGTATAAATTAATTATTTGACATAACTAACAATAAATTATATAATATGCATGAAAAAACAACTGGAGGTGAAATTATGTTGAATCTAAAAAGATTATTGTTTTTGTTAATAATGGTTATAATACCATTTGGAATGTTTGGGTGCTCTCCAGAAGAAAGACTAGAAAATGCATTAGATGAATTAGAAGAAGGTAACTACACGATGGAAGGAGAAATCGTTATAGATGTTGATGCATCGTATCAAGGTCAAACTATAAATCAAACTCAAAAAGCTGAATATGTTATTGAATCAGAAAAGAGAAAATCATTAACAAAGATGACAGTAAATAATATTTCACAAATTATGTTTAGTAAAATAGAAGATAATAAAGTGAAAGTTTACCTTAAGGAAGGAATAAATTGGACGTTAACTGAAACAATGTCATTAGAAGAATATGAAGATGAATATGATGATTTCAGCGAAGTATATGATATAGATGTTGAAGGAAATTTCAAATTGATTGATGATGAATGGGTTGGAGATGGTGAAAAGATTACAGCAATGCTTGATGATTATTTAGATAAAATTGCTGAAGAATCATTAGGCGTAGGATCTTCACTAGATAATTTAAAAATTGATGAATACAAAATTAAAATGGAAGGTAATAAAATAGGGTCAATTGTTATGGTTATGTCTGTTTCAACAAACACTCAAGGCATGTTGATGGAAATGACAATGACAATGGAAATGAATTTTAGTAAAATTGGTGTTACAAAAGTAGATGAGCCAACATCTCTTCCAGAATAGCATAATATAAATCCCAGGATAATTCTTGGGATTTTATTTGTTTTTATTGAAAATTTTGTCGAAAGCATATATAATTACACTATGAGGTGAATGAATATGTTTTATGCAAAAAAATATAGTAGAAAAGTAATATTGCTTTTTTTAATACTTTTTTCATGTATATCATTTGGATGTGATGATGAATATTATTTAAATAAAGATACTGATCAATATACTAGCATGTCTATATTAGAAAATAAATATGAATTATTAGTTAAGAAAAAAGAAGAATTAGAAAATAAAATTCAAGCCTTAGAATCAGATGTAGATTTTTATGAAACTAGAGTAGAAGAAATCAGAAATGAGATAAATCAAGTAAAAGAAGATGTAGAAAAAATGTATGGAGTGTTTAATACACTTGAAAATAAGATCATGAAAGGATCAGTAATGGTTGTTCACTCTGCATATGAGAATAATGGTTGGTGGTTTATTGATGATTATGACTGGATTGGTGGAGGCCAAGGAAGTGGATTTATAATAAAAGAAGATTCCAATTATTATTACATTTTGACTAATCACCACGTTGTTACAATTGAACAATCGACTGATAAAAATAGCTATAAGGTTTATGATTATAGAAGAAAATCTTATGATGCAACTTTATTATTTGCAAGTGATTATTATGATATGGCAGTACTAAGAATAAAGAAATCCAAAACATTAAATGTTAATCCTTTAGCAAAACAAAATGCGGAGGTTGATGAAGTAGTATATTCTCTTGCATATCCAGGTGGTCAACGCAATTCAATAAGTGCTGGAAAAGTTAAAGGTTACCAATATATTAATATTACTGACAAAGGGAAATCAAATTATGAAGTATTAGTATATGATGCTTTTGCTATTGGAGGTAGTAGCGGAAGTATGGTAATTAACGAAAACTATGAAGTTGTTGGAATACACACATGGAGTAGTAATAGTATAAACACTAACAAAGATGACTATGATAGTAATGGATCACCAGTTGAAAAAATCAGAGAATTTTTAAATAAGAATGGATTCAGTATTTAATGTGGATGTTATGAAAACAATGATTAGAAAAATTTTAATTATATTAGTAATGATATTTTGCATACTAACGTTTGGATGTACATCACCAGAGAAAGAAGACCTTTCAAAGAATATTGATAATCTTGAATTAGAAATTGATAAATTAGAAAATGATTTAGAAGATTTGTATACAGACCGTGACATTATACAAAGAGAATATAATGAAATACTAGAAAAGTATAACGATATGATAAAAGTAGAAGATATGTTTGAATGGCTTAACATATGTGACATAGACGCTATGAGAGCCAATTTTAAAATTCACCTATATTGTTATGATAAGTGGTTGTTTATTAAAACTGATGATTATAGTCAAACGTCAAGTGCGGTTTTAATTAAAACAAATACAGATACAAAATTTGTTTTGACTTCTTATTATGCTGTTAATAAAGTAAATGATTATGAATATAATGAAATAACATTATATGATGCTTTCCAAAATGAGTATACTGGTGAAGTAGTAAAAATGAATAAAGATTATTCACTAGCATTAGTAAAAATTAATTCACCTGGAGATAAACTATATTATATGAATGTAGCTGATAATAATCCTACTGTTGGTATGCCTATATGTAATATTTATTATAACGAAAATGGAATACAAAATTATATGAACTTTAGTAAAGTAGATCGCTATATAACTGAAGATGAATCATTTAAATTTATATATAATGAATGTCCAACTAGTGATACAATTTATGGCGGAATGGCAGTTGATTTGAATGGCAAGCTTGCTGGGGTGACAGTATACACATATGATTCAGGAAAATATGTAAGTAGTGTCCCCGCAGAAATCATTAGAATGTTTATGAAAAGTGCAGGATTAAGTGTATAAATAAAAGCAGGTTTCCCTGCTTTTTTTAAATGATAATTTTAATTCTTGAGTCTTCACTTTCAATATCGACTAAAGTAAAATGACCATATTTTTTTATATAATGTTTAAGTTCTTTATATATAGCATTAATAAACATTTTGATTTCTTTAGTATGTTTATTAATAAGTTCATTAGAATCATTTATTATTTCTTTAATATCTTCCTTATCATCTTCATCTAAATTACTAATTAATTTACTAGATTTATTAGTATGTTTAGAAATAGTATTAATTAACAAATTACTTTTTAATAAAAAGTTAGGAAGTATAAAGAAGAATCTATAAACTTTATTACTATCACTTTTATGTCTTACTGTTATTTTCATAATTTGTCTCTAAATTACATATTATTGATATTACTCAACAACAATTGTAACAGTATCTCCCTCAGCACTTTCAACTGATACTAATTCACCAATGACACCTTGTTTAATTAACTCATAGATTTGTGTAAAGTCAATCGATGATAATGAACTATTGCCATTAATTTGAGGTATTTGCATTCCTGTTTCAATGCATGCTTTAATTAAAGGTATTGGTAAATTAACATTTACTTTATCTCCATCAGAAGATAAAATTTTAATTTTAAGAGTCATTTTGTTTATGTCTTTATCAGAAGTGTCAATTATTTTTGCTTCATGTTTAGGTGATTTCCCTAATAACTCATCTAAGGTAACATCTAATATATCAGCAAGATCTCCAAGTATTGATATATCAGGCATGCTTAAATCATTTTCCCATTTTGATACTGCTTGAGGACTAATATTAACTTTAAAAGCAATGTCATCTTGTGTTAATCCTTTCTCTTTTCTTAGTCTTGAAAATCTTTTTCCGAATGTTTCTTTCATAATTATAATCTCCTTTCGATATTCGTAATCTAAAATTTATAATTTGAATTAAGTTGTAATTTTATTACAATATTATTATATTACAAATATATAGGTAACTATAGCATCTATTAGTTTAATGTGTAATCTATTGGTTGTTTTATCACTCAACTATTAGTTGTCTGTAGTTATTTTACTAAATTTTAATGTTTTTATCAATAATAAATAATAGTATTGATAATTAAATATAAACATTTGATAAATATATAAACAATATTGTTGGAAATAATTGTATATTTTAATTTTATTTTTCTTGATTATGTGCTATAATAGATGTATAAAGGTGGTATTATGAAAAAATTAAAAATTGTTATGTCAATTTTATATGTTATAATTATTGGATGTTTTGTTACGTTCCTATTATCATTCTTAGTGGAAACAATTAGTGAATACTTGGTAATGGGTTTAATGCTTGTTGCTGGAATATGCATTGGGGTACTAATTTACTCACGTAGTATACTTAATTCACGTAAAAAAGTAGAATGGTTAGAAGATAAGGTTAAGTTAACAAACTCAATAGCTTATAAAGTGAAAAAAGCGGGTGAACGTTGTTTTACTGAAATTCCAATTGGTATTATTATTTATAATAATAAATATGTTGTTGAATGGGCTAATAATTTTGCTAGGGACATTTTTAAATCAACTCTTGTTGATAGAAGTTTTTCAATTATAAATAAGGAACTTGAAGCAAAATTAAAAGCATTACAAGATTTTAGTATTACAATTTATGGTAGAGATTATAATGTTACATCTTTAAGAGATGATAATATTTTATTCTTTGTTGATAGAACTGATTATAAAGCATTAGAAAAGAAATACAATGATAACATTAATGCTATTGGTACTATTACACTTGACAACTTTGAAGAGGCTTTATCACTTGTTGATGCACAAGAAAAAGCATTAAGATTAAGTGATATTATTGGTATTTTAAGTAATTGGTGCGAAAAATATGATATTTATATTAAGGGATATTCAGAAAAGCAATATTTGATTATTATGACTCGCGAACAACTAGAAAGAGCTATGCAAGAGAAGTTCAAAGTTATTGAAGACGTTAATATGTATTGTAACGAACAAGGGTTAAAAATTACTATTTCAATTGGCTTGGCATGTTGTGACTGTGGAATAATTGAACTTATGGAAAAGACTAGTGATTTATTAGAACTTGCTCAAAATCGTGGTGGTAACCAGGCAGCAATTCAAATCGATAATGAAATTAAATATTATGGTGGTAAAGAAATTGGTGCTGATACAAGACTTCCTGTTTATGTAAGAGTTAAGACTGAAGATTTATGTGAATTAATTGAGAAATCTGAAAAAGTTATTATTATGGCTCACTCAAATACAGATGCGGATGCTTTTGGTGCAAGTGTAGCTTTAGATAAAATTGCTAAAGCGTTGGGTAAAGAATCATATGTAGTTATTAATGAAGACACATGTGATATAACTGTTAAGAATGTTTATAATGAAATTATATCAGAACATATTGGAATGGTTGATACATTTATATCATCTAATAAAGCATTATCGCTTATGACTGATAATACATTATTGATTTTAGCTGACTGTCAATATGAAAAATTATTAATCGATTCAAGAGTTTACAAAAAGGCTAAAAATGTCGCTATTATTGACCATCATAGAAGTAATAATAATGCAATTGCAAATTATAATTATTTGTATAATAAGACTACATCATCATCATCTGTTGAGTTAATTGTTGAGATGTTTGATTACATTGATGCTGATATTAATATTTCTAGTATCGAAGCAACATTAATGCTATTAGGTATTATAGTTGATACAAATAATTTAATATATCGTACATCAGCTCAAACATTTGCTGTGCTTTCTAAGTTGCAATTATATGGAGCTGAAATGATCAAGGTTCAAATGTTCCTAAGAGAAGATGATGCTTTATACAAAGCTAAAGTAACTACATTAAATAATATTCAAGTTATTGATGATAAATATGGCATTGCTTTATGTGATGAAGATACAATCTACACAAGACAATTCATTGCAAAAATAGCTGATAATATTATTGCGCTTGACTCTTTACATGCGGGATTCTGCATAGGCAAAATTGCTAAGGATAGAATAGCTATAAGTGCAAGAAGTTTCAATCAAATGAATGTACAATTAGTAATGGAAGAACTTGAAGGTGGTGGACATTTTAATAATGCAGCTACACAACTTAAAGATGTCACTTTGAAAGAAGCGAAAGAAAAACTTATTAAAATTTTAAGAAACCAAGAAAGCGTAGGAGAAGAAAACATGAAAATTATATTAAGTAAAGATGTAAAAGGAAAAGGTAAGGCTGGAGATATTATTGATATTCCATCTGGCCATGCAAACTATTTAATTAGAAGTAAAAGTGCTGTTTTAGCTACTGTTGATAACTTAAACGAATATAAGAAAAAGAGTGAACAAGACAAAATTGATGCTCAAAATCACTTAGAAGCAATGAAAAACCTTAAAGAAGAATTAGAGAGCAAAGATGTTACAATTGAAGTTAGAGTTGGTAAAGAAGGTAAGATGTTTGGTACTGTTAGTACAAAACAAATCGTAGATGAAATTAAAGCTAAACAAGATATTTCATTAGATAAGAGAAAGATTTTATATGATAAAGATATAGACAAAGTAGGAACATACAATATTCCAATTCAATTACATAAAGAAGTTACAGCAAACATAAAATTATTTGTTGTTGAGAAAAAGTGATAGATATGAATCAAAATGTAATTCCATATAGTAGAGAAGCTGAAAATTATATACTAGGTAGTATACTAATTGACCCTAATGTGGCCAATGATGTATGTGGTATATTATTAGAAAACGACTTCTATCTACCTGAAAATAAAGTTATATATAGAGTTATGAAGGACCTATACATGAATAGGCAACCGATAGATCTTATTAACGTTATTGAGGGAATGAAGAGTATTGGTGAATATAAAGATACTACTCAAGGTCATTTATTTGAACTTGCTGACAGCGTTCCAACTGTTTGGAATGTTGAATCTTATGTATCTGTTTTAAGAGAAAAGTCAATTGCTCGTGATTTACTAAGTAGAACTCAAGATGTATCAAAGAAGATATTACAAGGTGAAGTTCCAATTGGCGACTTACTTGCTGAAACTGAAAAAGAAGTTAAAGTGATTGCTAATAGACAAACTGTTGGTAATATGGAAAACATTTCTTTAGGAATGGACAAAGTATTTAAGATGATAGAAGAAAACCGCAGTAGAGTAGGATCATTAATTGGTTTAGATACTGGTTATGATAAACTAAATGATTACACATTAGGTTTTCAAGGTGGAGAATTAATTATTCTGGCTGCTCGTCCTGGGGTTGGGAAATCTGCATTTGCATTAAACGTTGCTCGTAAAATGTCCGAAAGAACAGGAGCATATGTTGCATTCTTCTCACTAGAAATGTCAACTGAGCAATTAATTATGCGTCTTTTAAGTACAGCATCTAATGTTCCTCTATCAGCAATTCGTAAAGGTGAGCTATCAGAAGATGACGCTACAAAATTATTTGGTGGTAGAGTTGCTTTAGATAATCTAAATATTTATTTAGATGTTACAGCAAGTACCAATGTTGATGACTTAAAAGTTCAATGTCGTAAACTACATAGAGAGGGTAAGTTAGATTTTATTGTAATCGACTACTTACAATTATTAAGTGTACATAAAGTTGTTAAGGAAAATGGAAGAGATAAATCTCAAGCAGTCAATATGTCTGAATATGATAAGGTTACATATATCACACGTAACTTAAAGCTTTTAGCGTTAGAATTAAATATACCTATTTTAGCGTTATCACAACTTTCACGTAATCCTGAAAAAGGAAATATAAAAGGTAAAAAAGAACCACAACTTTCTGACTTACGTGGTTCGGGAAGTATCGAACAAGATGCCGATATAGTACTATTCTTATATGCGGACAATCCAGCAGATCGTGGTGACCGTGTTGTAACGCTAGACGTTGCAAAAAACCGTCAAGGGGAAACTGGTAAGATCCCATTATTCTTTAGAGCTGCTTGCACTATATTTGAAAATTATAAAGGCTAAAATTTATTATAAGGATAATGATTAAAATGTTAGATAGATTAAAATTAATTGAAGATAGATATAATGAAATTAATGATAGATTAGTTGATCCTGAAGTTGTAAAGGATGTTAAGAAACTAACTGCATTAATGAAAGAAAGAAGTTCACTTGAAAAGATCGTTGAAACATATCATGAATATGTTGCTGTGATTGAACAAATTAAAGATCTTAAAGTGTTAAAGGATGATGAAAATGAAGAAATTAGAGAACTTGCTCTAATGGACTTAGAAGAATGTACTGAAAAAGAAGCTAAACTTGAAGAAGAATTAAAGATACTATTAATACCTAAGGATCCTAATGATGAAAAGAACGTTATCTGTGAAATCAGAGGAGCTGCTGGTGGGGATGAAGCTAATATCTTTGCTGGAGACTTATTTAGAATGTATTCTAAATATGCTGAAAGTAAAGGTTGGAAGTTAGAAATTACTAATGCAGTTGAAGCTGATTTAGGTGGATTCACTCAAATTGAATTCATGATCAAAGGAGACGGAGTTTATTCATTCTTAAAATATGAATCAGGAGCACATCGTGTACAAAGAGTTCCTGAAACAGAAACTGCAGGTAGAATCCATACTTCCACAGCAACAGTTCTAATTATGCCTGAAGCTGATGAAGTTGATGCTGATTTAAACTTAGATGATGTTAGAATAGATATATTTTGTTCATCTGGTCCTGGTGGACAAAGCGTTAATACAACAAAATCTGCTGTTCGTGTAACGCATATGCCTACTGGCATTGTTGTAAGTTGTCAAGATGGTAAGAGTCAACATGAAAACAAAGCTAATGCTTTGAAAGTATTACAAGCTCGTTTATATGACTTAAAGATGCAAGAAAAAGCTGAAAAAGAAGGGCAAGAAAGATTATCTAAAATTGGTAGAGGTGCTCGTTCTGAAAAGATTAGAACATATAACTACCCTCAAAGCCGTGTAACAGATCATCGTATCGGATTCACTATCCAACAACTTGATAAAGTTATGGAAGGTCATGTAGATATGATTATTGATGCGCTAATTGCTGAAGACCAAAAACGTAAACTTTCATCTGAGGAAAACTAATAAATAAAACAATATATGAATTTACATGAATATATTAAAATAAAACAAAAAGAGGCATTAGCTAAAGGCTTAGAAGAAGAAGCGATAATTAGAATACTTTTAGATATTGAGTATGATAACAAAGCAAACTTAATAAGCTCTTATAATGATATTATTGATGAAAACAAATGGAATAATCTATTATCTAAATATTTAGATGATAAAATTCCTATTCAATATATTGTTGGCTATGCCTATTTTTTCGGTAGAAAGTTTAAAGTGAATTCTAATGTTTTAATACCGAGACCAGAGACAGAAATCTTATGTGAGTATGCAATTGATATAATCAAAAAGCATAACTTAAAGAAAGCATTAGATATAGGGACAGGATCAGGTGCTATTGCAATAACATTAAAAGAAGAAACTGATATAGATGTATATGCATCAGATATATCAGAAAAAGCATTGGAAGTTGCAAGATTAAATACTAATAAAAATATAACTCTTATCAAAAGTGATGTATATAGTAATATAAATGATAAGTATGATATGATTATCAGTAATCCTCCATATATTCCATTAACAGACTTTGTTGAAGACATTGTAAAAAACAATGAACCACATTTAGCATTATATGCTGGAAGTACAGGACTTGATATTTATGATAGAATATTAAAAGATGCAAATAAGCATCTTAATAAAAATGGGTGGATTCTTTTTGAAATAGGATCTAAACAAGCAATAGATATCAAAAATTTAGTGAATAAACATGGACTTAAGATAGATAATATAGAGGTACATAAAGATTATAATAATTTAGATAGAATTGTAATAATAAAGATGGGTGAATAATATGATTAAATTAATGTTACTATTAATGCTAAATATCTTGCCTTTATCAATTCTTCCTCTTGATACAAATCAAGATATTCAAGACTTAAGTAATTCAGTAGATAAAGAAATGAGTTTCTTAGAAGAAGTTGATAAAGGATATCAATATTATGAACAGTATGATCAATTATCAAATGATGAATTTAGTGTATTGATTGTTAAAGGAATATATAATGATAAAGCTTCGTATGGAGTAATATTTACTTCTAATGTTGAAAAAAAGTATTATGCATTAATAGAAATAAATGATGAAACATATAGATTAGAACAAGATGAAAGAGGTGATTCAAAGGCTATAGCGATTGAATCAACTTACAGCATGAATCTTTTAATCTATGACAAAAATGATAAATTACAAGATATTGAGTTTATGTTAGAAAGATTTAGAGGAGAAAGCTACGATACATCTTTATCAACAAAAGGTCAAGGTGAAGGTACTGAATTTTCCACACTAACTCAATATATTCCAAAGTTTGAATTCTTTGATATATTTGTTTATTTGTTAATTGGTGTAATTATAACAACATCATTACTAACATTAATACTATTTATCAAGAAAAAAGGTATGTTTAACAAAGAAAAGCGAAAAGAAGGAATTCTTTCAATAAAAGATATTCTAAGTGAAGAGACAGATGATTTAATAGAAGTTGATTATTTAGAAAATATTAATTCTACTATATCTAATTCTGATTTAGATAATAAAGAAAAATTATCAGAAGATATAGCGACAGATATATCTAATGAACCAACTAAACAACAAATAAAAGATATAAAAGCATATTTAAGAGATAAAGGATATATAACTGAATATTATGCTTTATCTGAAGATGAAAAAAATAAAATTATGCTTGAACTAATGAGTCTTAAAGATAAAGGATTAATAGACTTAAATGATTATTATGAGGAGTCAGCAGAACTTTGGAAAAAATAAGAATTAAAAACTTAAATAAAATAAACAAAACTGATCTTAAAGGAAAAATAATTGTGTTTCCAACTGATACAGTTTATGGAGTAGGAACTTTGTATAATGACTCAGAAGGAATAAAAAAAATATATCAAATGAAAAAAAGAGATTATGGAAAATTAATTCCAGTATTATGTTCAAGTGTAGACCAAATCAAAGAAATAGCATTGACTAATGATTTGTTTGATAAATATTCACATCTATGGCCAGGAGCACTAACAATGATCCTTAAAACCAAAGATAACTCTAGACAAGAAAGTGTTGCTGTGAGAATTCCTAATTCACATGTAGCATTAAGCATATTAGATCATTTTGGCCCAATGAATGTTACATCAGTTAATTATTCTGGAGAAAAAGAATTAAACACGACAAATGAAATTGAAGAATCATTTAAAGAACATATTGATTATCTAGTAATGGATACAAATGAGTTATGCGCAATTCCTTCAACAATTATTGATTGCACTGGTGAAACTGTTAAAGTTTTAAGACAAGGGATTATAAAAATAATGTAATAAAACAAGACATCTATTTTGGATGTCTTTTTTCTATCTTTATATAATACTTTCTCTCTATATAGTAGTTTTATCTTAATATTTAATTTACTATGTTTGACACAAGTTCTATTTTATAATATAATAAATTTATAATATATGAGGTAAAGTATAATGAAAGAAAAAACAAAAGAAATTATAATATTTATAGGATATTTTATAGCTTTAATATATATGATTATTTCTTGTG
>CAZHQU010000027.1:0-12272 GCA_964534245.1 uncultured Coprobacillus sp. | reverse complement strand
ACAAAACTATATCATTTAGGTCATTCCATTAAAGACAAAACAAATGAATTTGTTTGGGGATGAAGATATTTTCTATAAGCGAATCAAATAGTAACATTATTCCTGAACTGCTTAAAAATATATAATATGTTTTACTTACATCATATTATTAAGTATTTGTATTTATCTATAAATTATGTTATAATATTATATATTTAATAATAAGAAAGGAAATACTATGGATAAATTAATTAAAGCTTTAGGGTTTAACGAAGAAGCTAAAATCTATATTATAAGAACTACTCAAATCACAAATGATGCTATTAACAAACATGATCTTTGGCCTTCTGCAGCAAGTGTACTTGGCAAAACAATGACTATTGGTTTACTAATGGGTGGAACACTAAAACAAGATCAAGCTCTTACTATTAAAATTGATGGAAATGGTCCTATTGGACATGTTATCGTTGATGCAAACGGCCATGGTGAGGTAAGAGGATATGTTAGTCAACCTCATGTAACATTTTCTAAACAAGGGAAAATTGATGAAATTACTACATTAGGTTATAATGGATACATTGATGTAATTAAAGACCTTCATATGAATGATTTGTTTACATCAAGCACTGAACTTATTACTGGAGATTTAGCGAAGGACTTTACTTACTATTTACTTAAGAGTGAACAAGTTCCTTCAGCGCTTCTTCTTGGTTCTAAGTTTGATGTTGATAATACTTGTACAGTATGTGGTGGATTAATGATTCAACTTCTTCCTAATGCATCAGAAGAAACTATTTCTTATTTTGAAAATGTTTTAGAAAATCTTCCTGAATTTTCAGAATTATTAACAAAATACGAAAACTTAGAAGATATCTTAGAATTTATTTTCCAAAATAAATTTAAAGTATTAGAAGAAATAGATTGTAAATTTACTTGCCCATGTAGTCATGATAGATTCAAACAAAGCATTGCTCGATTAGGTGCAAAAGAAGTAAAAGATATGATTGATGAAGGCAAAGATATTGAAGTTGTTTGTCATTATTGTAATTCTAAGTATAATTATACAATTGATGAATTACAAAAACTTTATGATATTATAAAAAACTTCATTAAATTTTAATTTTATAAATTTATAATCTAAATATAGATAATAAAAGGTGTAGCACTCGTCTACACCATTTTTTATTTAATGTTTTTCAAATAATCTATAATTACTTTTGCACATTTTTCATTACCTATAGAACTATCTATACAGAGATTGTAATTTTTACTTTCTCCCCAAATTTGACCAGAAACATTTTTATAATATGATGATCGTGCATTATCAGAATGACGAATATTTCTCTTTGCTTCCTCTTCTGTATCACCATATATCTCCATTATTCTATTTATTCTATAGTTATCGGGAGCATTTATAAATATTTTAACAATATTATCATAATCCCTTAATACGTAATCAGCAGCTCTACCTACTATAACACAACTACCATTATCTGCAATTTTTCGAATAATTTTATCCTGAGCAACGATAGCTTGTTGAATGACATTAGTGCTTAAATATAAACTATGTAATAAATTGGGAGAGTTAACATTTATGTTAGAAATAAATTCCTTATCTAGTCCGCTTTCTTGTGCGGCAAGGGCCGTCATTTCTTTATAATAGAAAGGTATTCCTAATTTTTCTGCAATTATCTTACCTATTTGTTTTCCGGATGAACCATGTTGTCTAGCTATTGTTATTATTAATCCTTCTTTTGATTCTTTAATTACTGAATCTACCTTTTCACTTATTTCATTTTTCTTTAACCCTTGCATAAATGTGATAGTTAAAATAATAGAAACTATCATTGCAAGTAAATCTGCTGTTGGAGAAGCATATAATATTCCT
Organism: uncultured Coprobacillus sp.; assembly: GCA_964534245.1. Classification (GTDB taxonomy): domain Bacteria; phylum Bacillota_I; class Bacilli_A; order ML615J-28; family CAG-698; genus CAG-698. The sequence goes on along the minus strand of CAZHQU010000027.1, from coordinate 10,405 downwards.
TCTATTTCAAAATAAATTGGGAAAACAATAATAAGAGGTATAAAACATACTATATCTCTAATCATAGACGCAATAACTGAACGGATAGGGTTACCTACTGCTTGGAAAAATATTGATGTCATTTTTATAATACATGTAAAAATTACTAACATTAAAAATATTCTAAATGTTTTTTCTCCAAATTCCCAATAGGCATCTGGATTAGGAATATTAGTTGGTGACCCAAACATTTTTACTACAAAATGAGGAGCAAGTTCAAACAATAATGTTGATAGTATTCCAATCGTAATAGTGCATAATAATATTTTCATATAAAGTTCTCTGACTCTATCATATTTTTTAGCTCCCATATTAAAACTTATGATTGGCTGACATCCTAATACAATACCTACTACAATATTTATTACGACTGTAAAGACTTTACTTTCTATGCCTATAATTGCAATTGGAATATCGATACCATATTTTGACATTGAACCATATTTAGCTAACATAATATTACATATAAGTGAAATAATTACTATAGTCATTTGTGTTATAAAAGATGATATCCCAAGTTTTAAAGCTCCTTTAAATTCGTTAAAGTCAGGAATTAGACTTTTCAATGAGAGTTTAAATGTTTTTGTTCTAAATACATAAATAAAACTAATAATAAACGATATTATTTGTCCAATGACTGTAGCAATTGCTGCACCACTCATTCCCCATTTACATAAAAAAATAAATATTGGATCAAGTATAATATTTACTATTGCTCCAGCAAGCATTGATATCATTGACCATGTTGGACTACCATCTGCTCTAATAACAGCATTAAACATATTTGATAGCATATATACTGGAAAAAATGGTAAAATCCAATTAAAGTATTGAATTGCATAGTCTATACTATTTTCTGATGCTCCAAATAATGTTAATAATGGTTTTTTTACCAAATAAAATACTAACATCAAAACGATACTAGAAATAAGTGTAATAGTAATTCCCGTACCAATTGCTTTGTGCGCGTTTTGAGCATTTCTTTTTCCTTGACATATGTTAAGATATGCAGCACATCCATCACCAAAACACCACGCGAATGCTTGAGTAATAATGAAAATAGGAAACACAACACCAGTTGCCGCATTTCCTAATGTTGACAATTCGCTATTGCCAATGAAAATTTGGTCAACTATATTATACAATGCGCTAACCAAAAGAGAAAATATACAAGGAATTGAAAACTTAATAATTAATTTTGTTATTTTTTCTTTTCCTAAAAAATGTAATGAGTTAATTTGTTCCATAATAGCCTCCTTATTTTTTGGAGTCTTTATTTGAGATAAAGCTACCTGAAAACTACGAAGAACAAAAAAAGCATAGAATTGTTGTAATTCTACGCTTATAGCTGTTCAACTTTGATATTTTATCATAAAATTTTTTTATTGTCAAAGCTGAAAATTAATATTTTTTTGTAATTATATATTTATTTCCTTTTATCACTTCTAATAAAAGGTTCTTTTACGTTTTCATCTAATAATATTTTATATTTATCAGGTCTTCTATAACTATTACCATGAACTTCATTATTTCGGTATTCTCTTAGCATATCTAGATCTAATGTTGCAATGTAAATACCTTCTTCTTCTGAAGCTTCCAGCAAACATGAGTCTCTAGATCCACTTACAGATTCATGATAAGCTACACCATCAAATACACTTGAATGTCCATTGCAATCTGGAACGTAAATTAGGTAGTTACATGTAGCTATTGCAACCATATTTTCATAAGCTCTTCCACGCAATTGTGATAACCTATTAATTTCCATTGGGCATGCATTGGGAACTAATATTAATTCAGAACCTTTAAGCATTAATATTCTTGCACTTTCAGGGAACTCTCTATCATAGCAAATCATTGAGCCAACTTTAACTATTCCTACTTTTGTATCTAAATTACACACGTAAAAATCTTCACCAGGAGTTAAATGCTTTTCAACTGAGAAATCGCATGTGTGTACTTTAGAATATTTCAAAACATTATTTCCAAATCTATCAAAAAGAATTATACTATTTTTAGGATTACTATTAGTTTTTTCTAAAAATGTAATTCCAATAGCAACATTTAGTTCTTCTGATAAAATCTTAAATGAGTTTATAAATTCACTATCAGATGCTATCGCGTCAATTTTCCACTCATCAAAAGTACAATCATATATATCATAACCATTACTCCACATCTCAGGAAAAAGTATTATATCTACATCCTCAACTGCAGCTTTTTTACAATATTCAATTCCTTTTAACAAGTTGTCATTAAAAGAACAAGTAGGAGTTATTTGTAATAATGCTATTTTTAATTTATTCATAATTTACTCTTTTTTATCACTATTTACACTTTCTATTTGTTTGTGTTTCTTTAGTTTTTTGAAATCAACTTCATTAATAATAGAGAATCCAATAATCATTACTGCTCCTATTATTTGATAAATTGTAGTAACATCTACAATTACAGATATAATCAGAGCAATGAATGGATCAATGTAGCTTAATACTGCGACTTCTTGTCCCTTCATATTTCTCATTGATGAGAAATATATACAATAAGCAATACCCGTATGAATTACACCTAATATTATTAAGTTAATCCAACCAGTTTGGTTTAGCGAGCCTATATTTATTCCATCTGTCAATAATACATATGGTAGTAATACTATGATTGCTGAAATGAACTGGAAGAAAGTTCTATGAATTCCTTCTACTTTCTTTATACCTTTATTTATTAGAATTACTGTTGCATAAAGTACTGCAGCACTTAAGCCAAATAATATTCCAGTTAGATCAGTTCCTTTTCCTGACAAATCTATTGTTCCAACAACTAATACAACACCAAGTGTTGCTAAGCTGAAACAAATTATTTCTTTCTTTGATAATTTTTCTTTGAAGAAAATAGCACATACAACAGTTACAATTATTGGCGCCATGTAATAGCAAAGTGTTGAAACTGCTATTGTTGTATAATTGTATGACTCAAAAAGGAATATCCAGTTAAATCCCATTGCGGCACCAGATATCAATAGTAAAATTAACTCCTTCTTAATTTCCTTTATATTAATCTTAGATCTTGTTACTAGTAAATATCCACTTATAACAATCAAAGCTAGTACAGCTCTATATAATGCCTTTTCTCCAGAAGATAAATCAATGTTCTTTACAAATATTGCTATAGTACCAAAGACTACCATAGCAAAAATAAATCCTATAGGTATTCTTTTCTTATTATCTTCTACTTTATTCATATTGTTACTCTCTTATTATTTAAGTAACTTTTCAAGTTCATTTACTAATGTATTCATTCTATTAGTAACAGCTTCAAAAGTTTCTTTCTTAGTAAAGTCAATTCCAGCTTCCATAGCTTCTTCAATTGGGTATTTAGATCCACCTGCTTTTAATAAGCCAATATATTTTTCAAATGCTTGAGATTTATTATTACAGATGTTTTCGTAAATCGCAAATGATGCAGCAAAGCTTGTAGCATATTGATAAACGTAGAAAGGGGTATAGAACATATGAGGAATATATGCCCATACAAATTCTTTAACTTTTTCTTTAGTAATATCTAAATCATAATATTTCTTGTATAAATCAATCATAACATTGCTTAATGTTTTATATGTAATTGCTTCACCATTTTCTACTTTCTTAGAAATAGTCAATTCATATTCAGCAAATAATGTTTGTCTATAATATGTTCCAACGATATTATCAATTGCTTTTTGTAATAAGCAAATCTTTTCTTCTTTTGATAATGTTCCACTTCCCATTAAATAATCAAGTAAAACATGTTCATTGAATGTTGAAGCAATCTCAGCTACAAAAATAGTATATCCTTGTAATACAACAGGGTTGCTTTCCATTGCATATAATGAATGCATTGAATGACCTGCTTCATGAGCTAATGTAAATACATCATCTAATGTATCAGTATAGTTTAATAAGATATATGGATGTAAATTAGCTTGACTAGATGAATATGCACCAGTGCGTTTACCATCACCTTCATATACATCAACGAATCCTTCCTCTAAAGCTTCTTTTGCTTTCTTTTGGAAATCTTCAGGGAATTTCTTAATTGAATTGAAGAATAATTCTTTTCCTTCTTCGTATGAATATTTAGTATTAGACTTAGCAAGTTCTAAGAATCTATCATATGTATGATATTCACTTAATCCTAAATATTCTTTTCTTAATTTAAGATATTTCTTTAATGCTTCGTTTTGTTCACCAGCATTTTTAACTAATGTATAATATACTTCAGTAGGAATATTATTTTGATATAAATATGAATCTAAAATACTTGGATAACCTTTAGCTAGCATTGTAGCTTTACATGAATCCATAACATTTTTATAAATTCCCGCAAAAGTGTTTTTATGTTTATCATATGTTTCATATAAAGCTTCAAAGATAATTTGTCTATCTTCTTCACATTTAGAATCTTGAATTAATGATGGCCAGTTCCCTTGTGTTACTTTAACTTTTGTTCCGTCAAAAAGTGTAACTTCTTTACTTTCACCATCACTTACAGCAAGCATTGAGTATAAGTCTCCACCACTATTCATAGCCATTGAACAAATTGATAATAACTTTTCTTCTTCTTTGCTTAAAGTATACTTTTCTTTTCTGAATAGTTTTTCCATAGGGAATCTAAATTGTTCTAATTCTTTATTATTATCAATAAAGCTCATTACTTTGTCATATCCTATAGCTAAGATTTCAGGATTTTCAAAGGCAGTATCTTGGCTTAATTTATATAATAATTGTTCAACATTACTTAAATCACTTAAGCCTTCTAAATCTTTTTTATTTAAATCAGATTTTAAAGCAACATATTGATATACTTTACCAAGTTTTAATTCAAGTTCAACTTGTTTTAAAAAGTATTCTTTAAAACTTTCTTCATTACTTAATTTACCTTGATATGCACTAAAACTATCACATAAAGCTTTTAGTTCCTCAAAATCTTTTAAATAATCTTCTTTTGTTTTATATAAATATTCTAAATTCCATTTCATAATCGTACTCCTAAGTATTATCTTATAAATTAAATAAGTAATTATATTTTATAAAAATGTTCTACTATAAGCAGAACATTTTATCTATATATTATATATATCTATATATTTATAGATTTTAGTTTGTTAATAATTGTATTAATAGGTAATCCCACTACATTGTAATAGTCTCCATCTATTTTTTCTATGTACTTACCAAAAATACCTTGAATAGCATAACCTCCAGCTTTATCGTAAGGTTCTGGTATGTTTATGTATTCTTCGATTTCATCATCTGTTAGACTTGACACATATACTTTTGTTTCAACAGAGAATACTTCATGTTTAATTTTATTACCTAAATACACTCCCGTTATAACTTTATGCTCTCTTCCTGATATTAACTTAATCATATGTCGAGCATCATCTAAATTCTTTGGTTTTTCTAGAATCAAATTATCAACTGTAACAACTGTATCAGCAGATAGTATTATCTCATCAGGATAATCTTCTAAAACAGCTAGAGCCTTTTTTTGAGCTGTTTTTAAAGCATATAAAGCAGGATTTGCTTCTAATACATCCTCAGCCACATCTTTTACAACAACTTTAAAATCAAGACCCGCCATTGTTAGAATTTCTTTTCTACGTGGCGATTTCGATGCTAAAATAATCATATGCTCTTCTTATAGACTAGAAAGTCTATCGCTAATTTTATTTACAATTGCTAATCTTTCTTCATCAGTTGGGAACTTACCTGTGTAAAGTTCATAAGCCCAAACAATTGCTCCTGTTGCTGGAGGAAGAGTCAAAATTCTTACATCACAATCCATTTGAGTATATTCATTAATTAGTTTCTTAAACTCATTAACTAAAGTTGGATTACTTCCTTTAACCCATACGCTTCCAGCAAGTATTACAAGTGGATGTTTTCCTAAGTTTAAGTTAACTACACAACCACCAGCACTACGAGCTAAGTTATTAGCCATTTCTTTAAGAATATCAATAGCAGCTTCATCATTTTGATTAGCACATTCAAATACAGCTTTTGATAACTTATCTAAATTAACTTTGCCAGAACCTAATCTTTCACTAATGCTTTCCATTAAATAGTATTTATCAGTAACTTCAAGTTCATCCATAACAATTTTATCAAGAAGTGATTTCTTACCAAATCTATACATTGAATCAAAAGTATGTTTAATAGCACGGCGAGCAAGCCATCTGCCACCAGCTTCATCACCAACGATTGCACCGATGCCTCCAACTTGTAAGAAGTTACCATCCAAATCAATGCCACCACTTGATGTTCCTGTACCACAAATTGAACATACGCCATATTGACTCATTGCTTTAATACCTAAAAATGAATCATTAACAACTTTAAAGTTATTAAAGCCTAATCTAGAAACAACTTCTTCGATTTTCATCTTTTGATATGGTGTATCAACACCAGCTAAACCAAATACACTTGCTTTAATATCACTAGGAGCTAAATTATTTCTTGAAAGAAACATATCAAATACTTCTTTCATAACTCTATAAGATCCTTCGAAACTATCTTTCAACCCTTCATGACTACAAGTGCCTGCACGATGGAAATCAACAAATACACCTTCATTATCAAATAAGAAGTAATCTGTTTTAGTGTTACCGCCATCAACACCTAATATATAATCTTTTTTCATATAAATAATCCTATAATATTTATTATTCTTTATCTTTAAAGAATTGAGGCAAATACATCTTATGTGCTTCTTTCATTTCATCGAAACAAGGTTTAGCTTTATGATAATCATATACTAATGGATTGATTAATAAAGCTCTTAAAGCTTCATCTTCATCACCTGTTAAAGCAGCTTTTACAGCATGTTTTTCATAAGCTTTCATTTGTTTCATAATTTCTTTAATATGTTCGTTTTGACAGTTTGTCATAATTGGTTCAGCACCATCTTTACCGATGCGTGCACATATTTCAACTGCATCGTTATCATCCATAAATGGAATGGCACCTTTATTTAAAATATTAACAACATGCACATCTTTTCTATCATTGTATACTGAATCAACTAAGTTAATCGCAGCTTCTGAATAACGAGAACCACCACGTTTACTTAAAAGTTCAGGTTTAACATGAAGATCAGCATTAGAGTAGATTTCTAATAATTGCTCTTCAATTTCCATACAGACTTCACCACGGCATTTTTCTACTTCTTTAGCTTTTTGAAGTTTAGAATCTTTATAATAATAATATTCTAAATAACATGTAGGAATAGCACCAACAGTTTTGATTAATTCATGTGAGAATCCACTTGCTGGAATGTTTTGCATAACTGCACCATTTAAGCCTTCTTCAATAGCTTTTTCTAAATAGTCAATACCTTCATCTGTAATACCAGTAACCCATGCTAAATGATTTAAACCTAAATATTCAACATAAGCATTTGGAAGTTTCATATTCTTACGAATACCATCTATTGTGTTAATAGGAACATTACATAATCCCATCATCTTAATTTTACTATTATTTAAAACTGCTTCAGCAATCATACCAGAAGGATTACTAAAGTTAATTAACCATGCATCTGGACATAATACTTCCATACGACGAACAATGTTCATAATTGCTGGAATAGTTCTCATACCTTTGAAGAATCCACCGATACCATTTGTTTCTTGTCCAAGTAAATCATACTTAAGAGGAATTCTTTCATCTAATACACGAGCAGGAAGTTTACCAACTCTAATTTGAGCAAGAACAAAATCTGCACCTTCTAAAGCTTTATCTAAATCTTTAGTTAAAACTACTTCACAATCGAGACCAGCAGCTTGAATCATTCTTTGACCTAAACCACCAACGATATTAAGTTTACGATCTTCGATATCCATTAAATATAAATGCTTACAAGGAAGTGTAGCATTCTTATTAATAATACCTTCAATTAACTCAGGAGTATAAGTACTACCAGCACCAATTATAGTAATCTTTAATTCTTTTTCCATATTTTGTCACCTCATATTTTTCATCATTTTATATTATATCACTTTTTCAATAAAAATCCAATAGTAATTTGTCTCTTATATTTTACATTATATTAATTATTAAATATTATCAAATTAATTTATTTCTCCTAAAACATCACTTACTTTAGTATTTGGATAATATCTTATAACATATGTCTTTCCAATTTCAACTTCTTTTATATTTAAAATTATATATTCATCTTTGTCTATTAAATAAAACTTTGGTTTGCTATATGAAACTTCTCCATTTCCATCATAATCAAAATGAGATTCAGTAAATCTAACTACTTTTGCTTTTTCTTCAATATATGTTTTATTTGATACATATTCATAATCTTTATAGCAAAGTACAAACTTACTAGCACACAATACGCCTAAAGTACTAAATAGACATATTGAAACTATTAAGCCAAAAATCCCATACTTCTTATTTAGAAATATCTTTTTCATAAATATCAGTTCTAATATAATAAATATTGCAAAAAGAATTGTTCCTATTAAACTTAAGTTAAATAAACTCCAGTAATTATTTATCATATATTTGCTCCCTTTATCTTTTTATATCTAAATTATATCAAAGATAAATATTTTAGTCAATTTTACCCAAAATAAAATGCAGGTTTCCCTGCATTATATCTTTATATTAATTTATTTCTGTTATCACTTCTATTACTTCATACATTTTTAAGGCATCTTCTTTTTTAGATGAATTAAAAATATCAAGAACTTTTACTTTCATTCTGCTTTTAAAGTAACATACTTCAATAACATCTCCGATTCTTACTTCTGTACTTGGTTTTGCAACTTTTCCATTAATATAAATCTTTTCATCTTGACTAGCTTCTTTAGCTACAGTTCTTCTTTTAATTAGTCTTGAGACTTTTAGAAACTTATCTATACGCATTTTTATTATTTGTCTCCATCAGAATCTTTTTTATCTTCTGATTTATTGTCTACTGGGTTTTCTTCTACAGGTTTATTATTTGCTGGTTTTGAGTCGCCATTCTTTAATGCGTCTAATTGTTTTTGGTAAAGATCTTGTAATTCTTTTTCTTTATTAGATGCAATTTTCTTAGCTTCTTCTTTGGCTTTTTTCTTTTCCCACCATTCTAATTTACCTGTATTAACAAGTTCATAAATATCTTCTTTAGTTAATGTTTCAACTTCAACTAAATGGCTTGCAATCTTGATTAAAAGATCTTTGTTTTCAGATAAGATTTCTTTAGCTTTAGCATGACATTCATCAACGATCTTACGAACTTCTCTATCGATTTCTAAAGCAACTTGGTCTGAGAAATTCTTTTCGCTCATATAATCTCTACCTAAGAATACTGAATGATTTGAATCTTCATATTGGATTGGCCCTAATGAACTCATACCATATACAGAAACCATTGCTCTAGCAATCTTAGTTGCTCTCTTAATGTCATCATAAGCACCAGTTGTAATATCATTTGCCATTAATTCTTCAGCAGCACGACCACCTAATAAACCTACAATGCTATCTACTAATCCATTTTTAGTTTGTAAAAATAATTCTTCATCTGGAGTCATTAAGTTATATCCACCCGCATCTCCACGAGGAACAATTGTAACTTTTTGAACTGTTGCGGCGTTTTTAAGCATAATACCGATTACAGCATGACCAGCTTCATGGTATGCTACAACTTGTTTTTCGTATTCAGAATATTTTTTACTTTTTTTAGCAGGTCCCATCATAACTCTATCGATAGCTTCATCAATATCATAAATCTTGATTTCACGACGATTTTCTCTTGCTGCAAGCAATGCTGCTTCGTTTAATAGGTTTTCTAAATCAGCACCACTGAATCCAGGAGTACGTTTAGCGATATCTTCTAAGTTGATCTTTGGTGATAACTTTTTATTTCTTGCATGAACTTTTAATATATCTCTACGACCTTTAACATCAGGATTATTAATTCTAATATTTCTATCGAAACGACCAGGACGAAGTAATGCAGGGTCTAAGATATCAACTCTATTTGTAGCTGCCATAACAATTACACCAGAGTTTTCTTGGAAACCATCCATCTCAACAAGTAATTGGTTTAATGTTTGTTCACGTTCATCATGTCCACCACCTAAACCAGCACCTCTGTGACGACCTACAGCATCAATTTCATCGATGAAGATAATACATGGAGCATTTTGTTTAGCAGTCTTGAACATATCACGAACACGGCTAGCACCAACCCCAACAAACATCTCAACAAAGTCTGAACCAGAAATTGTGTAGAATGGAACTTTAGCTTCTCCAGCACATGCTTTAGCAAGTAGTGTCTTACCTGTTCCTGGAGGCCCTACTAATAAAACACCCTTAGGAATTCTTGC
>CAZHQU010000026.1:0-12551 GCA_964534245.1 uncultured Coprobacillus sp. | reverse complement strand
CAATAACTATTAAATCATATTTATTATTAGCCATGCTTGCTTTATTCATATTTTTTACCTTTTGTTGCTTCTTTTAGAATAAAAGAATTTGTATTTGAATAATTAATATCTAATGGATTTTTTCCTAATTCTTCAGCTAAGATTTTCAAAACTTTAGGTTGACAAAAGCCTCCTTGACACTTACCAAAACCAGGTCTACATCTTTTCTTAACACCTTTAATAGTTCTGGCTCCACAGTTTCTATTGATAGAATCAACAATCTCACCAAGAGAAATCTTTTCACACAAGCAGATGATTTCACCAAATCTTTTGTCTTTTTGAATAAGTTTATTTCTCTCTTCAATAGGCATTTTATTTAGTCTATATACTTTTCTTCTGCATGGATTATAATTATTATTATAATCTAAATTAATATATTTTGATACTTTATTTTCTATATCTTGGGCTATTGTTGGGGAGCTTGCTAATCCTGGAGACTGAATTCCAAGAAGCTCAATATAGCCTTTTTCATTATCTCTAATCACAAACTCATTAGATTTATGATAAGCTCTTAGACCACTAAACTGTCTAATCATATAGTTCATTGGAATATAATCAACTAATCTATAAGCACTTTCTAAGACATCAGTAGATTTATCATCTTTAGAGTCAGTAAACTCACTAGATGGACCAATAAGAAAGTTTCCATGAGTTGTTGGGGAAACTAAAATTCCTTTACCTTTATCACTTGGAAGACTAAAAAGTGTATGTCTTACATAAGGTTTATTAAAGTGATCAAGCACATAGTATTCGCCTTTACGAGGGATAATTTCTTCCACATCATCACAAATCATATTATGAATTGTATCTGAATTTACACCAGCACAATTAATTACTATTTTACTTTGATACTCTTTGTCTTTTGTTTTTATATTATAATAATAATAATTATTATTATTATTATTAATATTATTATTTATATAACTTATAGATGTAACCTCTTGATTTAGTTCTAACTTAACACCATTATCCATAGCATTTTCCATTAAAGCCACTGTTAATTCAAATGGATTAACAATTCCTGCTTGTTTAGCATATAATGCAGATGTTGCTTTTTTAGTAACAAATGGTTCAATTTCAAATAATTTTTCTTTTGAGATTATCTCAGTTTCAACACCATTTTTCAATCCATTATTATATAATTCTATTAATTTATCATCTTCTTCTTTTGAAGTTGCAATTGTTAAAGATCCAATTCGTTCAAACTCAACATCAAGTTCTTCACATAACTTATCAAACATTTGATTTCCTAATACGTTATATTTAGCTTTGAGTGAACCTGGTTTAGGGTCATATCCTGAGTGAACGATTGCTGAATTGGCACTAGATGTTTCATCACCAACATCAGAGTTTTTTTCTATTACTAAAATATTTATTTTATATTTACTTAAAGTTCTGGCAATACTAGCTCCAATGACACCAGCACCAATTATAATTATATCAAACAATTAAATCACCTCTTGAAAGCTCTTGTAGCTTCTACAGCTATTTTCCATCCTTTGTATTTATTTTCTCTAGTTTCATCATCAATGACATTTAAGAAAATCTTTTCTACCATATGATTCTTTCTAATCTCATCTTTATCTTTCCATACTTTCACTGCAAGACCTGCTAAATAAGCAGCACCTAATGCCGTTGTTTCTAAGCACTTAGGTCTTAAAACCTTAAGATTTAAAATATTAGCTTGGAACTGCATTAAATAATTATTTTCACTTGCACCACCATCAACTGCTAAACTCTTAATCATAATATTTGATTCTTTCTTCATTACTTCCATTAAGTCTTTAGATTGATAGGCAATAGACTCAATTGTTGCTGTGATGAAATGATCCTTTTTCGTAGCTCTAGTTAAACCAAATACTGCTCCACGAGCATCATTATCCCAGTATGGAGTACCTAATCCAACAAACGCTGGTACAACATAAACCCCATCACTATCTAATACTCTCTTAGCATATTCTTCACAATCACTTGATTTAGCAAACATTCTCATTCCATCTCTAAGCCATTGAATAGCAGAACCCGCTACAAATACAGAACCTTCTAATGCATATTCAACTTTATCTCCTATTTTCCAAGCAATAGTTGTAAGTAAACCATTTTGAGAGAATATTGGTTTATGTCTAGTATTCATTAGCATAAAGCAACCTGTACCATAAGTATTTTTAACACTGCCAACTTCAAAGCAACATTGACCAAATAATGATGCTTGTTGGTCACCCACTATAGAAGCAATAGGAACATCAGCATTTTCATCAATCTCCCACAACTTCTCAGCAATTCCATATATTTCACTGTTTCCAACTACTTTAGGTAAAATGCACTCGGGAACATTAAATAATTCTAATAATTCCTTATCCCACTCTAAAGTATTAATATTAAATAACATTGTACGAGATGCATTAGTATAATCAGTAATATGAAGTTTTCCATTAGTTAATTTCCATACTAAATATGTATCTATCGTACCAAAGATTACTTCACCCTTTAAGGCTCTTTCATAAACCCCTGGAACATTATCAAAAATCCATTTAATTTTACTTGCTGAAAAGTAAGGATTAATGATTAAACCAGTTTTCTTATGAATAGAATCTTGATAGCCTTCATCGATTAACTTTTCACAAATTTCTTGTGATTGTCTACTTTGCCAACAAATAGCATTATAAACAGGTTTACCAGTTTTCTTATCCCAAATAACCGTTGTTTCCCTTTGGTTAGTGATACCAATTGCTGAAATCTCTCTAAGTTTTAATCCGCTTTTAAATAAAGCTTCTCGAATAACTTCATATGTAGTTTCCCAAATTTCAACAGGATTATGTTCAACCCATCCACTTTTTTTACAAATTTGACTAAATTCCATTTGGGCCTTTCCAACTATATTTGATTCTTTATCAAATATTATTGCTCTAGTAGTTGTAGTTCCTTGATCTATTGATAATACATATTTTCTCATAATTACTATCTCCTTATTTTATATCATTATACCATATTTTATAATATTTGAAAAGGTGGATTTGAACATAATCAAAGCCACCCAAATCTATTATTTATTAAGTTTTTCATAACTTTCTAATAATTCTTTAAATAAAGTAAAATGAACTAACTCACGCTCACGTAAATATATTAATGGCGCTTTCACTTCTTCAGATGTGGCACAGTCAAGTAAATGTTCATATACAGCTCTAGCTTTTTGTTCAGCTGCCATATTTTCATATAAATTTGCTTTTACATCACCTGTTGCTCCAATATAAGCAGTAGTGAAAGGATTTCCAAAGTTATCTTGAGGGAAGTTATCTACTCCTCTCATAGCATATGCTTTGTCAAGTCCTGCAGCCTTTAATTCTTCAAGTGTAGCACCTTGCATTAATTGAGTAATCATAATGTTAATCATTTCTACGTGACCTAATTCTTCAGTAGCAATATCAATTAATAATGCTTTTCCTCTATCATCAGGCATATGGAATGATTGATTGAAATATCTAATTGCTGCCGCAAGTTCACCATCAGGTCCACCATATTGTGTATACATTAACTTTGCCATTTTTAAGTCCTTTTTCAAATTAATTGGAAAAGGTAATCTCTTTTCATATAAAAACATTTTTTCACCTCCATTATCATTAAATTTAAAATAATCTTAATAATTACGTCTAATTATTTCTCTACAGGAAACTTACTTGTACTCCATGAAAAAGGTACTGTATTAACTTTCTCACAATTCACATCAAATGGCGGATATTTAGAATCATATTTTTCTTTTGCAGATTTAAATAAATCTAAATATTTCTTTCTCTGCTCAATTGCATCTTTGTCATTAGGATGAACATCTAAATACAAATGAAGATCATGTGCCATTAAAGCATACATTTGTACTTCTAACATCATTTTTTCTTTTTCATTTTTAATATTTATATCACTTATTTTATTATTCTTGTATGGTTCATAAAGACTAGTAAATGCTGTACCTTTTTTTAATGCTTCCTCTGGAGAAAATAGATTCGTTTGTGTTTTCTTTATCATTTTTTAACCTCCTATATCATAATATTCATAAACTAATATAATGACAAGTTTATTACCTAATTATAGTAATTTATTTATAAATTTATTATGCAAGAAAAAAGGTTATCTCGAATAATCGAAATAACCATTTTATTTATCCTAAATTAGGATACGTTTGTAATCTCTTTTGTAGCGCAGCAATTTTAGATTGAAGTTCATCTTCATAATTGTAACCTTCATACATTACTCTGCTAATTTGCATTCCTATATCTGTTCTAAATTGATAGAAGTATTTACTTGATGAGAACACATCAACTATTTTCTTATTATAATAATACATTAAAGCTTTGTTAGATTCTTCATCATCTAGTAAAGTTGTATCATTAAAATATATTCCATTTTCATCAATATAAGTTTCAACATTTTTAATGATATCATATTGTATATTATTTATTATATAAAATACATTTTCAAAAGCATTCTCACCTAATTCATCCGGATATTTTCTTCCTTTTAAGAACATGTATTCTTATGCTTGTGAAATACTAATTCTTGTATGGTCTTTATTCATATAATCTGGATAAGGGAATGGTACATAACCAAATTCAGTAGTATCTTCTCCCCACATCTTATCATTCCAACGGCCTTTATTCTTTACATAATATTGAAAACCAGTAGTCATTAATGTTCCGCCTTCATTTTTCCAGAATGAAGATTCAATATCATCAGTTTCAGAAAAAGTAATATTAATGTTTACTGCTCCCTTAGATACTAAATAATTAATCATATTTACAGCATCTTTTGTTTTCTTAGAGAATAAATTTTCTTCCAAAGTATTTTTATCAATGATGACTTCATTTGCGGCGTTACTTAATCCATAGAAGTAGTAATATGGTTATCCGCCTAACACGAATTCTTCTTCACCCATTAATGATTGTGCTGTTAATACCCAATCAATGAAGTTTGAATAAGTCCATTTTCCTTCGTTAAATAGTTTTGCTGGAGACTCTATACCAAGTTCTTTTACTCAACCATAGTTGTAATATAATCCTAATGTTTGACTCATGTTATATCTAATATCAGAATAATATATTGACCATAGTTTTCCTCTATGTTTAGTTTGTTCCATCTCTACATCAGTCATATTATTCATTCCATATTTATTATATAATTCTGTTAGTTCATAAATACAATCTTGTTCTATTAGATAATCATATAATAATTTATTAGATATAATCATACTATTATTAGTTGTTATAATTAAATCAGATTGCACATCTTCTTTTATTCGATTATCCGATAACCAATAATATTTATAATATGAAGCCCAGAAAAATGGAAAACTTTCATATACAATTTTACAATTATATTTTTCTTGGTTTTCGTTAATTATGCTTTGTTTAATCTCTTTATCATCTTGTTTTTAATTTATATGGAATGGGTCATATGATGCAGTATAAGAATTATTAACCATTATGACAATTTCATAACCTTTCATATCTATTATTACAGGTGCTTCAGGAATATCTTTTGCAACAATAGTGAAAAATTCAGATTTTATATTTGAATTTTCTTTACTTATTGCTCTTACTTTTATATTACCTGATTTTAAAGTTTTTAAATTTCCATATTCATTTATCTTTGCTAAATCTTTTGAATCATCATGTAACTCCCAGATAACATCCTGATTTGTGTTAACTGGTTTTGTCTTTACATTTAGATTTATATCATACCCAACAAGGCATGTACTATCTCCTATAACTTCCAAAGATTCTATCGGATAAGTTTTACCAGTAACTCTTACTCTAACCATAGATGTTATACTTTTGTTACTTTTTGCTTGGAATATTACATTAGTAGCTCCAACAGCTTTACCATCAATAGTTACAATAGATTTTTCATCATCAATTGTATAAAAAGCTATATCTTCTATATCAATTATAACATTAATATTTTTGTTATAAGTGTAGAATGGCAATGCATCATATTTAATCTTAATTGATTCATTTTCTTCTATTGAAATAATTTCAATATTATTCAAATATGTATTAATTTTTAATGCTGTATCACTAGTCACATTATATAAATCAATTTGTTCAGCTTTATGCTGAATTATTTTTATATCATACACACCTTTTATATCACCATATACTGGTGATTTAACATACACCTTTACAAATCCAACTTTTTTAGGTATTATCCTAACCCTATTGTTATCAATCACTTCTAGTGTTGCGGCACTTTTATTATTGATAGACCATTCAAGTTCACCTTCACTTTGACTTTTTGGATAAATATATCTTTCAAGCTCTAGTTCTAAACCTAACGCTAATACTGTATTATTACTACCTAACTCATCAGTTATTAGAATCTCTCTTTATACTTTCCCAGATGAAGTATAAATCTCTTCTACATCATTTTTATCTAAAACATAATTAATAGCATCAGATTTATCGGAAACACTAAATGAATGTAATACTTTATCATCAAAAACTTTACAATTTAGTTTTATTACATCTTCATCTTTATCATTGTTTAATTAATTATATCAAATATTAAATAAAATAAAAACCCCTTACTTAATGGATAATTTATCCACAAATAAGGAGTCATTAGTCTATATTATATAATATATGATTATTTACGTTCGTTAGGATTAATTAATGATAATTCAACGCGTCCACGTTTTAAATCAACATTTACAACCCAAACTTTAATGATGTCACCAACACTTACAACATCAGATGGATGTTTGATGTATTTTTTACTCATTCTTGAAGTATGAACTAAACCATCTTCTTTAACACCACAGTCAACGAATGCACCGAAGTCAACTACATTTCTAACTGTTCCTTGTAATTCCATACCAGGACGTAAGTCTTCTAAATGTAATACATCACTTCTTAAAATTGGTTTTTCAAATTTATCACGTGGGTCTCTTAATGGCGCAACGAATGCGTCTAAGATATCGTTAAATGTATATTCACCAATTTCAAAGTTTTTAATAAATTCTTTTCTATTTAATTTAGCAATTGCAGCTTGTAATTCATTTGAACCGATATCATTTTTTGTGAATCCTAATTTTTCAAGAATTTGATTAGCAACAGCGTAGCTTTCTGGATGGATGCTAGTCATATCTAATTTTTCTTCACTATTAGGAATTCTTAAGAAACCAATAGCTTGTTCTAATGTCTTAGGACCAATACCTTTAACTTTAATATCTTCACGAGTCTTGAATGGACCATTTGCATTACGATGATCAACGATTGCTTGAGCACTCTTCTTATTTAAACCAGATACTCTTTGTAATAGTGGAACTGATGCACTATTAATATTAACACCAACACTATTAACTGCAGTTTCAACTACGAAGTCTAAAGAATCACTTAATTTAGATTGTGAAACGTCATATTGATATTGACCAACGCCAATTGATTTTGGATCAATTTTAACTAATTCACTTAGTGGGTCTTGTAAACGACGAGCGATTGATACAGCTGAACGTTCTTCTACATGATAATCTGGGAATTCTTCTTGAGCGATTTTACTTGCTGAATAGATTGAAGCACCAGCTTCATTAACAATAATGTAATGAACATTTTTGTCAATTTTCTTAATTGATTCAGCAATGAAACTTTCTGTTTCACGGCTTGCTGTACCATTACCGATAGCGATAACTTCTACACCATATTTATCAATAATAGCTCTAACGATATCAAATGATTGTTCAGTACGAGCATCACTTACAACTTCTTCTTTATTCTTTTGGTTAGGGAAAATAACACCTTTGTCTAATACTTTACCAGTAGCATCAACAACAGCTAATTTACAACCAGTTCTATAAGCTGGGTCAACACCTAAAACTACTTTACCCTTCATTGGAGGAGTTAATAAATAGTTCTTTAAATTCATTGAGAAAATAGAAATTGCATGATCTTCAGCTTTTTCTTTTAATTCAGCTCTAATATCTCTTTCGATAGAAGATTTGATTAATCTCTTATAACTATCTTCGATTGCTTCTTGAACGTATGGAGCAGTAACAGAGTTAACGTTAGCACCAATAACTTGTTTACGTAAGAATTTTAATACTCTATCAACATCTTCAACGATAGAAACTTTTAATACTTTTTCAGCTTCACCACGATTGATAGCTAAAATTCTATGATGTTTAATGTCACTAATTGGTTCTTGATAACTATAATACATTTCATAAGTATGTTTTTCATCTAATTCAACATCTTTAACGATTGAAGCTAAAGAAGATTGAACTTGGAATAAACGACGGATCCAACGACGATATTTGGGTTCATCACTTACGATTTCAGCAATAATATCTTCAGCGCCTTGTAATGCATCATTAGCATCTTTAACAACAACACCTTCTTTTTTCATTTCTTCAGTAGGATCAACTGTAACATATTTACTAGCTTCAGCTAATACATCACCAGTTGCTGGGAACGATAATAAGTAATCAGCTAATGGTTCTAAACCTTTTTTCTTAGCATCAGTAGCACGAGTTTTCTTCTTTTCCTTGAATGGACGATAAATATCTTCAAGTTCAGTTAATTTAACTGAAGCAACGATTTGTTGTCTTAATTCATCAGTTAATTTACCTTTTTCTTCAATTAGACGAATAATATCTTCTTTTCTTTCAGCTAATTTTTGACCATAATCCCATTCTTGGTAAATAGCTCTAATTTGATCTTCATCTAATCCGCCAGTAACTTCTTTTCTATATCTGGCAATAAATGGTACTGTACCACCATCTTCTATTAACTTTAAAACAGCTTTGATTTGAGTAATTGAAACAACCAATTTCTCAGAAATTTGTTTTAATAATTCATCATTAATATAATTGTTTTCAATCATGATTTTATCTCCTTATCTTCAAAAAAATTACTTGTTTATTATACCACTTTTAAGGGTATTTTACAAGGAAAAAGTTTCTTTTTTTAAACTTTTTATTAAAAAAAGAATGTCTATAAAAGACATTCTAATTCTTCTAATTTTCTTAAAATTGCATACTTATAAACTTTTAAATTTAGTGTTTTTGAAGTACTGTTTTCTAATAAGTTGCCTACTTCAGCTTCAGGGAAAGTTATAGGTTGGAATGTTGATCTTAATTTCAAATCTTCGATTAAGATATTTCTCATAATTAAGTTACTATTAACTACACTATCATTTTGAGGAAAAGAGTCCCAATAATAAACATAATCTACTACAGCAACCCTAAACTTTTCATATGAATTACTTATGCTGTTTAGATTCACCTTACTTCCATAGAACACAGCATTTGATTCAATAAAGTTTACAATGTCTTTACCACTCACTTCAACAATCATCATATAATTATCAAAAGGATTAATCATATACATATTCGAAATTGTTATGTTTTCACCACTTATGATATCTCCAGTTGATCTTAATCCGCCAGTGTTACAAATAGCAATATCTGATCCAGTAGCACTAATTAAGACATTACCTACCCATTGTTGTAACAAACCTTTATTATTAACTGTCTCTCCAGCAACACAATATACTTCATTTAAAATGTCATAATTATCTTTGATTGCATTTTGAATTACTTCCTCTACTTCTTCATCATAATTAGATCCAGCTGATGAAGCATAATTTGTTTTTGCAAGAACTGAAACTACATTGTTAGTTTCTCTATCTAAACTTAAAACTATTTCACCAAACAACTGGCCATTGCCACCGCCTTGAACAAGAGGTAGTGGTGTACCATTATATCGATTAATGTAACCTGTTTGTCTTGTATGAGTATGAGCATTAATCACAGCATCAACCAAATAATCATCAGCATACATTAGATTAGAAATTGACTTATTTACATTATAGTTTTCAATAGATGAAGAATTTCCTCCATGTACCACAACAACTATTACATCAACACCTTGATCTTTTAAATTACTACCAATTTTACTTACACTAGAAGCGATATCTAAATCAAAGTAATAGTCCTTAGCCATAACATAGTTAATAGAAGTATAAACATCACCTATATAACCAATAATTCCAATCTCTACTCCTTCTCTTTCAACGACTGTACTTTCGAAGATGTTACCATTATCAATAGTTACTAGTGTATTATCTGACTTATTATAAATATTAGCATTTAGTAATGGGAAATCTGCTTCGCCATTGTCTTTATTACCATCAAAGTATTTCAAGATAGCATCCAACTCCCAATCAAATTCATGATTACCAATAATCATACAGTCAAAATCCATTACGTTCATAGCATTAATCATTGTTAATCCATGGGTAATATTTGATATTGCTGTACCTTGGAACATATCACCAGCACCAATCAAAACAACATCATCTAAAGGGTTAGCTTCTCTAATATTATTGATTAAGTATGCCATATTACTTAATCCATTAGAATCATATTCATCTTGTTCACAATATCCATGAATATCATTTATTTCAAGAATATGTAAATCAAAAGTATCAGTGTTTTCAACAATCTCTTCAAAATCAGTCATTAATATACTTAAATAACTTGATCTTAAGCTTGTAATAAATCCTTCAACAGCTATTCTCTTTCCGTCTAACTCATCTAAAGAGTAATTATCAAAAGGATAGGCAATACTACCAATAATAGATCCACCAAAGTCAATATTATAATAAGATCCACTTCTTGATAAAATACCTTCTACCTCTCCATATACAACTGGCATCGGATCTAAACTTGAATAATATTCAATATCAGCATAACTAAGTTTCTTAAAAATACCTAATGTGGCAGTTTCTGCTCCAACTATTTCATAAATTGCATCTGTTGTAAACTGTATTGAATTATAATACTTAACAGTTACTCCACTTACTTCTACTATATCACCAACCGATACATCTGGAAGCCATTCAGATCCACGATATACTAGTATTGATGCTGTTGAATCTTTAACCAAGAAACTTTGTTTATTAATACCAACAACTGTACCTTTTACTTTATATTGACCTAATGTAGATGAAAGAACTTTAGATATTCTTGTAAATTCAGGGTCTAATTCATCAATATATTCATTGAATGAAGTTGTCATAATATTTAAGTATTTATCAGACCCACTTGTTCCTGTTACATAACCATATACTTCAATCATCTTTCCATTTAATAAATCTAATTCATTTGTATTTATTGGATATGAGATACTACCAATAATACCTGCACCTTCAAAATTAATATTATAATAGCTACCTGAAACATTAAGTGTTCCTATAACTTTAATATATTTTGGAGCAATATTAGATATAGTAGCGTAGTTATCTAAATCACTAGCATTTAAAATAGTCGGATCTCCGTGACTAACTTCATTATTTCCTACTTTTTCATAAGTAGTATCAGAACCAAACTGCTTTGCTTTGCCATATAACGATGTTGTCCCACTAACCTTAACTTCATCGCCAATTTCTACATCTTTTGACCAATTTTTACCTTTATATACTAATATCATACCTGTATCATCTTTAATTAAAAAACTTTGGGCATTACATGCAATAACAAGACCTTTTGTAATATGCATTCCTAATTCAAAAGATAAAACTTTAGAAATACTATCAATTTCCTCAATTGTAGTATCTTCTTTCTTTAAAACAATAACATTTTTAGTTTTAGTTAAAGATACTTCTTTATATTGACCATTTAATGTTATTTTAACAGCTTCATGATTATCTTGTCTTATAACCTTTCCATCATTAGATATTATATTTTCTTTATCAGTTAACCAAGAAAATAAGCAATCATCTAATGAATTTACAAAACTTAAATCAGTTTCTACGGAAGAAGGGATATTATCTAAAATCTCACTCATTTTATCGCGTAAATACTTTTCATCATTATTAACTGTTTCATCACAACCAATAACTAAAAAACTAATGAACAACAATAAAAATATAAATATCTTTTTCATAATAAAGACCTCCATCTATTATCTATAATAATATTATATCATTTATAGCAAAGAAAAACAAGGCATATTGCTATGCCTTGTAACTATATAAATTCTAAAAATTTATTATTCAGCAAAATAAATTTCAATTGTAGCAATTCTTAATTGTCTACCAGAACAAGTAAATGTATATGAATTAGTTGCTTCATTTAATACTATTGTAGCAACAGTTCCACTAACTGATAATGTAGCACCTTCAAAAGTATCACCTGCTTGAATTTGATATTTTGTTTCACCCTTTGTTGTGATTACAATTTTAGCAATCTTTTCTGCATGTTCAATTACAACATCAGAATTTTTATAGAATCTTACAGGATTTGAATAATCAGCAACATTGTTTGTTGAAGCGCCTTTATTATTAGTCACCTTAATTCCATTTTGTTCCCAAACTTGACATTCTGTGCTGAATGAAGTTCTATTTGAAACATCAGCAAATGAAATTGTAACTGATTCTCCTGTTGGTTCTGGATTTGGTTCAGGAATAGTTACATCAGTTGCTTTTACTTCTAATGCTAAGAAGTTCAAATACTTACCACCGCTAAA
>CAZHQU010000025.1:0-12675 GCA_964534245.1 uncultured Coprobacillus sp. | reverse complement strand
CTCCTTTTATTGTATCGTTATAATCTTCACGTATTAGTTTTCCATTATCATAATAATATGTACTTTCAATATATCCAGTTATTAGATTAATATATTTTTTACTGATTCTTTCACCAAGGCTATTATACTTATATTCATAATATTCATTTGTTGAAAGGATTACTTTACTTAATCTTTTACCAGTCCATTCAAGAGTATAATTATTATCATTTACAAATAATCTTGTTGGATTGCCAAAGAAACTATCGTTATATAATATATTATTTGATACATTATTCTTTGTAACTTTTGTTAGAATATCTTTAGAATGACTATCGTTATATTCAAATGTATATGAATTGATATAAGAGTTATCACCATAATAATCAGCAGTTTTAGATATTATATTTCCATTTGATCCATATTCATAACTAACTAATACTGATGCATCAATACTATCTTCTTGAATTAATTCGTTTTTATAATTATACATATATTCCTTTACTAATGTATTGCCATTATATACATAAAGTAGATTCCCATTATTATCATATTCATATGTATAGTTTAGCACACTATCTTTTAAAGTAATTGTTTCTTTGTTAATTAGTGTCCCGACTCTGTTTTCTTTATTATTAATTCCTCTTATATATTGATATTCATGTTTTATTAATTCTGTTTCGTTTGTGGTAATCAATTTCTCAACTGGCAATCCAAATAAATCATTTTTCTTTATAAAAGTATTTACTTTTGTTTTTTCTCTAATTTGTGTAGGAGTAATTTGCGTATTATTTGAAATATATAACATTTCAATGTTTCCACACATATAGTTAGTTTCATTAAGACTTTCAGATCCTACGTATAATTTAATATTATTAAAAGCATAACACTCTATATATGTTATCATTTCATATTGACTTCCCACATGTAATTCAAAATCAAAAATCTCTTTATCTCCCGACTTACCATTATCATAATAATATAATACAATATTATTCCATTCATTATTGTTTACATTTAAAGATGTTAATATATCAAGATTATTAACTTTCAAATGTAACTTATGATTATTATCTCTATATAATGATATTATATCATTTGATGTGTCTATTTCAAATATAGTATTTTTATCATTTGTTTCGGTAATATACACATTTAATGATATAAGACCAGAATCTGTAAAATTATACTTATACATTATTGACCCATTATTAGCATAAAATGCATATCTATTTGATTCCTTATTAAACGTAAAGTAAGGATCATTCTCATATTTACTATAATTTCTTTGTTTTAAATATGATGGTTTTACACCTTTATAAGAGTTCAAATCATTATTTAAAGGTATAATATCAGAATTATCATTAATTAAAGAACTAAAATTATAGTTGTTTACTGAACTTACAGACAATATATCATCTATTACTATATTTGAAAACAATATATCTTTTGTTCTTTTATAATATTCATAAATTTCATTTCTTTGTATGTATTTTCCAGGAACTGCTATTATTGTAGATATTAAACCGTTAAATCTTCTATTACTATTTATAACTCCATCATTTCTAATACCACCAATATTAAATAATGGATATTGTGTATCAAATGTAAATACGTATCCATCAATTGTCATATATTCTTTAAACACACCATTTAAACATATTGTTATATTAAAGACCTCAGGGTTATTTCCTTCTACATACATATATTCCCATGAAAATCCAAAATAATTCCATTCATCATTTAAAACTAAATTATCAGTATGCATTAAAAATGATTCATTTAAATTTGACCCATTAGACATATGTACGTCTAATCCTCCACCTGAACTAAATTTCACAATAAATGAATTTTCAGTTTCGCTTTTTCCAACGCTAAATAAAATATTATCTTCTTCTTCATCACAAGGTTTAAACCAAAACATTATTGATGCTTTTGAATTTGTTATATTAAAAACTGAAAAGCTATAACCTAATAAATTATTTGTTAAACTCATATCTATATATGAAAAATTAGTACTATTTAATCTAGGTATATCACTTCCATAAGCTGTATTAATTATAGACTTTTGAGGCTTGTAAGGATCTCCGTATTCAAATTCTAAATTATTGTTATCTTCATTAAATAAAGCAAAATATGCCTTATTGCTAATTTTATTTAGTTCTTCATTATTAGAAATATGTTTAAGCTTATTTAGCTTCGCATCTGTAGTTTCGCTATATGTTCTTTCAGGATATGAATAACTTTCAATAAATGTTTTATCGTTGAAGTTTATTTCTTTATTTATTATTTTATTTTCATTATTAAAATTTACTTTATTAGAAAATCCTCTACTATCTGTTTCTTTTATTAGATTTAAATAATCATCATATTCATATGTAATATTATAATTATTTACATAATCATTGTACTTTGCAAGCAAATCAATATCATTATATTCATATTTATAAAGTTCTGTTTGGCTTGTTTCGCCACTTCTTTTTAAAGATACATTAGTTAATCTTTCACGATTATCATAAGTAAAATAATACTCATCACCATTTTGACCATTCTTTTTAACTTTGATATTTCCAGTATGGATACCTGTGGAATTATTATCCTCTTCGTTTTGGTAAACATATGATACAATTTCAGTCGTAACATTATTATTAATTAAATTAATAGTTTTGATTTTGCCTTCGGAATCATACATATATGAAAATTCATTTCCATTTGAATGTTTTATAGTTTTTAGAGTTAAATCATCAAAATATGAGTAATTGATTTTTTCGCTTGATAAATACGAACTTATGTTTGATTCTTTGATTTGATCAAAATCATTATATTTATATGTTTCACGAGAATTATTTGGATTAGTTTTACTATCTAATAATCTAGTAAATAAATTATAAGAATATTCGCTTGTCTTGTTTTCACTATTAATCTCTTTAGTAATAACTTCATGATTTAACTTTGTTACATTATTTTCATTATAGACTGTATTTGTTTCAATATATTTTCCACTATCACCTATTTGTGTAACAACTTTAGTGATATTATTCTTATCATCATATGTATAATTTTCGCTAATACCTTTAGATGAATCTTTTCTAATTAAATTATTATTACTATCATATACAAAATTAGTAAATTCACCATTTTTATATCTCAAATTTAGTTTTTTATCATCTGTATAATCTAAACCGTAAAATGTTCCATTTTTTACAGATTTAATTAATTTATTATCATCAGAATAATAATATTGAGCTTCATATGGCTTTTCAAGTAAAGTTAATCCAGAAAACATAAATGAATTATTATTAATAGATTCTAATACTATTTCAATTTTATCATAATAATCATTAGAATTTATACCTACACTTTTAAAAATCCAGTGATTAGTATCTCCTTTAAACTCAATTGATTCTTCTTTTATTATATTTTCACCATCATATAAATTTATAGAAACTTTTCCGTGAACAGTATCATATGATGATGAATCATAATAGGATCTACCCCATACATTTAAAGTTAGATAAACTAATTCTGTACCCATAAAACTTATTGTTTGAGTAACTTTATTACAATTATTATCCAGTAATATTGCATATCCACCAAAATCTATGTTAAAAATATTATCAACTATATATATAATATCTGCGCTGGGTTGAGATGTATTAAACTCAAAATAATCATATCCATCATAAAAATATCCATTTGAAATCAAATTATTATTTATGAAATTATTATTTACAATTTGAATCCCAGAGTCATACATTAAATTTCCAGTAATTTCATCATAATTATAAGCTCTTGACATTGTATTGCTTAAAGATTCATATAATGGTAAATATTGATAACAACTAGTAAAAGGATTTGATTCAATATCATTACTATTGTTTGTAAAATAATATTGAGTAACATCACCTTTATAATCTGTAACAATCGTCTTATTATTTGACTCATAATTAATTGTAATATATTTAGAATTTAAATAATTATCATTATAACCTTCAATTATTTTATTTACATTAAGATCATTATCAAGTTCTAATTTAATACTATAATTTGAAACATTATCTTTCACAGTATAAGTATTATTAATTTGATCTAAACAATAACTAACTGTATAATTCGCATCCACATTATTATTAAAAACATGGTTTATTTCAGTTAAATATCCATTTGAATATATTAAATCGATTGTACGATATAATACATCTCCTGTCTCAGTTGGTCTTGTAATATTTATTCTTTCAACAAGACCAGCACTATTCTTTATAAAAGTTATAATCTCTCCACTTCTTCCGGCAATTGAGCTAATATCACCTGCTGAATCTAAATTTATTGTATAAGGCTGATAATTTCCTTTTTTTAAAAGGAATTCTTTTGGATATTTAAAGTCAAAAGTTCTTACATCATCAAAAGAATTTTCAATAATCCTATAATAAGTATATCTATTATCATTTTCATCATAATAATATACTTCATCAGAAAAATTATATGACCTTTCTATATACTCACTTGATTCAAAACTTCTAAAAGGAAGTTCATTTACATCAACACGATAGAATGTGGTAATAGATGAATCACAATTTTCAACTTCAATGACTTGTGTATCGTCTAAAAAGTTTTTATATAAATTTAGTCGATTACCTATGCCAAATTCCCAAGTATTCTTGCTATCAGTTTCTTTTGTTTTAAGTGAAAATGTTAAACTTAAATTAATTGGATCCTTATAATTAGATTGATAAAGTGGAATAATAACATGAGTATTTCTATAATATTTATTAAGATTAACACTTATGCTTCCTGCATTCCCAACATCATATTTAACTGTTTTAGAATATTTCTTTAATCCTTGATTCATTCTTACACCTCCTATTTATATAAATTAATTTTATCATATTCATTAAGTACACGTCAAGAGTTAATATATTTAGTAAAATTATACATTTAATAAATGCTTGTTTAAATAATTTTTTTAATTTACCCATTATAATAAAAAAAGTGTTTGCAAATTTATTTTTCAAACACTTTGTTTTATGTTATTTACTTAATTTCTATAATATCATTATATAAACATGTTTTATTCTTTAATTTCGCATCCAGATGATAATGGCCAAAATACCAGTGCTTATATTCAACATTTTCCTCAAACCAGTCTAAGATGTAATTATCTTCAAAGAACCATAGTTTTATTACACCCTTCCAATAGAGTTCTTCTTTCAAAGTTTTTGAATCTATTGAATGAGTTATAATATAATCGACTTTATTATTATGCTTCTTTAAATTTTCTTTTGCTTCTTCTACTTCTTGTTCATTTGGTATTTCATCTTCCCACCAAGAGATATTCTCTATTCTTTGGTATTTATCTATTGATGTACCACCACCAAATGTAAATATTGTTTTATTTTCAATTGTATAAATTTGTCCTCGCATTAAATGAATTACATTTTCAGCAATCTTATGTACTTTCCCACCATTCCAAGTAGTTACAGGATAGGCATTTAACATATCAAAATTCTCATGATTTCCATCAACAAACAATACATTAAAGTTTAATTTTGTATAAAAACTTAAATAATATTCTAATGTCTTTTCACTCCATATAGCACCAAAGTCCCCTGAAATTATCAAATAATCATCTTTACTTAGAATATTCTTTTTACTAAGTTCATCAATTTTATGATAATCATAAATACCATGAGTATCACCAGTTATTAAAATCATAATCCAAACACTCTTTTCAATAAATTTATTACTTTGTTTAAATTCAAAACTTTCTTAGTTAATCTCTCTATATTTTCATTATCATCATTTATCATTTGTATAAAATCAAATATATCTTTTTTTATTACACTAGGGGCATCAATTCTATCGCTTATTTTTATTAATTGTAACAATCTATATATATCATTTTTATGTTTCTTTGAATCTCTTTCATTTACAAAGAAACCTTCATTTTTCTTATTTGTTAAATCTATATGAGCTCTTGCTTTAAACGCAATTAAATGAATTGGATCTAACACAGAGATATTTTTAATAATCGTTTTTCCTAATAACAAAAATTTATAATAATCATCATTTAATATTATTGCTGACAAACTAGATATTTCATCATCAATAATTATTGGTGTAAATAACGAATCAACTTCATGAATAAATCCTTGTTTCTTTGAGAATAATTCTATCATTTTTGGATACTCATTAGTATTATTATTTATAAATCTATAATAACGCAATTTCTCATCTTTAGATTTATATAAATCATACTGACCATCTCTAATAAATTCCCAAAATCTTTTTCCAAATTCTTTTGTTAGTGTTTCAACTATGATTATTATATCTATATCTTTAGTAATGCGCATTTCCAAAGCTGCTTCATCAAGAAACACATTTGAAGCAGTCCCACCAACAATAATATAATTATCGGGAAAATTTTTCTAATCCAAAAAGTATATTACTCATTAATTATCTTCTCCTTTATTTCATCAACTGCTTGTAAAACTCGTTCATCATCTTCATCAATTGTTTTTATTACAGACACTAATTCGGCACATTCATTTATAGAACAAAATCTTGGATTGTAATTCCATACTTCAAGTTTAACTTGATTATTAGGTATAATCAATCCATTCATATATTCATTAGTAATAGATTTTATTTTTTTATATTCATCTTTTTGAATTGCATATGTTTGAACAACATCATCACTAATCATAGTATTTTTTGATAATGCAGATATACTTGATAAACTTGCACTTTTTGGAAGTTTATTTTTGTCTATTAATCTAATTGTGTTTATTGGAGATTTCATTAACCTAATTAATTCATTTATATATTCTTTTTTACTTTTTATTAATTTATAAGAATATGATTTATCAATTGTCTTCTTTTCTATCAAATTAAAATACTCTAATTTCCTAGTTGCTCTAATGACACTCATTTTGTTTATTGAGGTGAAATTACATAAATCATTAACTTTTAATGTTGAATTTTTTAAATAAATAAACGCGATAGAAACTATAAAATCTGTATATGTTAAACTAGTATATTCTTCTGATAGTTTGTCTTTGTTTTTCTCAAAAACTAGTCCAACATACGGTATAAATATGCATTTATTCTTCTCAATAAACATTAAATTATTTTGTATCAAATTTTGTCTTTGAATTTCTTTTGATTTATCAAGTACTAAAACAGTGTTCATTCCAGTCATTTCATATATATATTTCGAATGTTTTGAATATGATCTTATATTAATGCCATCAGATTTCATAAATATTAATTTATTATTATATAATTTAATAAATTCAAATGAATATATTTGCATATACATCGGAAGGTCAAACAATTCATATTCATATTTAATTACATTTTTATCTCCAAATAATTTACATAAATAATCAAACATTATATCACCTCATCGTAACATTATTGTAACATAATAGTTGTTATTTGTCAAAAAATTTGTTACATTAATTCTACTATTTCAACTCCTTTTAATATTACATCTAATTCTGTATTAAGAGCGGATGCATATTTAACTAAAAAGAATATTGTTGGGGAGTTACTCAAATTTTCAAATCTAGTAATTTGTTGGCGCATTACTCCCATCTTTAAAGCAATTTCTTCTTGTGTGTAGCCTAACTTTTGTCTTAAATAAATAAACTGCATAACAATTTTTGATCTTAACCATAATTCTTTTTGTTCTATATCTAATTTCTTTAGTTCTACATCATTATATATTTTTGCTATTTTGTTAATTTTCTTCATGTGTGACTCCATTTCATAATATAACTTTTTATATTATAAAAAGCAACAAATTTGTTGCTTAGATTTTGTAAAAAAAAAATGGCGGAGTAGAAGGGATTTGAACCCTTGCACCAGTTTCCCAGTCTACACCCTTAGCAGGGGCGCCTCTTCAGCCTCTTGAGTACTACTCCGTTTTGCTATATTATAATACTAAAAAAGTTAGGATTTGTCAATACTTTTTTAAATTTTTAATATAGCTTTTGTTATTTAATTAATCATATTGGTCTTTTAAATAGCCTAAGATTGAGCTCTTTCCGCTTTTATATTCACTTACAGAGCCATCTTTAATAACTAATAGTAATGGTAAATTATCTTCATTTACTTTTAATACGTTTGATTCACCATTATTAAAATTATTTGGATACGCAGTTGTTCCAGAAATGTTTTCGCTTTGATCGTTATTAACTAAACAAAGTTTATTACGATATTCATCACTATCCATTCCATATAATTTAATTGCTTTTGCATTGTCTCTATAATATGTTAAATATTGGAATACCGCATTATCGAATTCTTCAAATTCTTTTTCACCATTAAAATTATAGAATAAAACATAATATTCAGCTTCATCTTGAGAATATAATTCTTGACCATAAATTTGATCAACACTATTATAACTTGATACATCTCTTGATTGGCCAACTCTAACTATTAATGCTACTATTAAAACTAACACTAATAATGCCATAAATGACCAGAATATTATTGCTTTCTTTGAATATGTTTTTTTCTTCTTTAATTTACTATTCATATCTATCACCTTTTATTTCATCTATATTATTATATCAAAAAATATACATTTAATCAAGTTATTTTTTTATTATATAAATTTATTATAATAAACGTAAATAAACGAGGTATAAACCTCGCTATTTTTCTTCATTTTCAA
Organism: uncultured Coprobacillus sp.; assembly: GCA_964534245.1. GTDB lineage: Bacteria > Bacillota_I > Bacilli_A > ML615J-28 > CAG-698 > CAG-698. Next base: position 4,013 of record CAZHQU010000025.1, on the reverse strand, counting down.
TCATATAACTTGCAAGAACTTTTACCATTTCATCAATTGTCAATTCATTTGAAGCTACTGTATATTCAACACCTTCATAAAATGCTTGAACACCATTTGCTTTCAGAATTGTTGGTACACCCATTACATGAATTAAATATCCTGACTCTTGAGCATAAGTAATAGTTTCTTTATCATTAATGTATTCTTGTACAACTGTGAAATCTACATCTCCTGTATAAGTCATAATACTACTTACTTCACTACCCTCAACATTTGATTCAGTATGTTCGTTTTCAAGTTTTGCCCCTTCTGGTACATACTTAGGATATTTTATCGACCTTTCTTCATATGTTGAATCACTAATAACAGCTCTCATCGTTTCCATAGAATCATTCACAACAAATTCATTTTTATCAAACTCTGGTTCTAAATCTATTTCAGTAAATACTACTTTTATATGCACTTCACCTTGATTGTTATAAACTAACACTTCTTTTGGCAAACATGTTTCTTTATCTAATATAATTTTTTGTTTTGTTACAGTTGCATCTTTGTATAAAGATGTATTAGTTTCGATTGATTTAGTTTCTTCATCTTCAGTAATAATTGGTGACTCAGTATTAGCAATATCCTTTGTTAAACTTGTTAATAAATATGGATAACTACCATTACTAGGCCAATCACTTTTAATTTTAAAGTTCTTATTAATTGATGGTACTAAGACATACACTCCATCATTATTTTTAATTATCACTTGTGAATCATCTGTATTCACTTTTGTTAATGTAATTTTAATTTCGTTGGGTGATTTATAACATACTTTAAACTGACTTTGTTTTGTGCTATCCATAAAATATGTTTCCATTACTCCCTCTGCTTTATAAGCAACACTATCTGTAATAATTTCCATAAATTCTTTTTCTGTTTCCTTATTCTTACAACTAATCATAATTAATGAACAAAATACTAATAATACAATTATAAACTTTTTCATTTTACTCTCCTATTCCTCAATAACAATTTATGTTCAAATAAAGTTTTTATGACAATATTATTTCAAAATTTTATAATAATTATATTTGTACATTTTAACTTGTATAATTTTTTAGTAAATAGTAAATACTATTACAAAGGAGGAATAATAAAATGAATGTTTTACAAAAAATTGCTTTGGTAATTGTTATTATTGGTGCTGTTAACTGGTTATTAATTGGTATCTTTGACTTTAACTTAGTTGCGTTTATTTTTGACGATTTATCAACTGTGATTTCAAGAATAATTTATTCTCTTGTTGGTATTGCTGGATTAATTACCATTTCAGCTCTATTCACATATGATCGTCATATTGATTATGACCATAAATAACTACAAATATTATAAACAAAAAACCACCAGTTTTGTCTGGTGATTTTATTTTTTACTTATATTAGTCTTTATGGCCTTTCAACTCCAAATACATTTCATGAATATCTCTATAACAATGACTTAATCCAGACTTAGATATACTCTTACCTATTATTTCTGGTGCAACTTCACTTAATTCACTTAATGAACTTTCTGGGAATTTATTTCTTAAAATCATCGCATCAACAATTCTTGGAGTTAATGAATTTATATTCTTTCTTTCTAAAATGTATTGTATTTCTTCTAATTGCTTCATGGCTGAAATGAGAGCTTTTTGCTCATTATGAAGTTCACAGTTTAAAATTCGATTATAATTGTTTGTATAATCTTTTTCTATTCTAGAATCTTCAAATCTGAATAAGCATGTGCTCGCCCCAACAAGTTTTAAGAAATCTCCAATTTGTTCAGCTTTCTTTAGATAAAGAATTGTACCTTTTGTTCTTTCGATTGTTTTTGGATAAATTCCAACTTCATTCATATATTTTTCTAAATATGGTATATCTTTATCATTATTAATGGTTAATTCTAAATGATAATCTTTTTTCTTTGGATCATTAATTGAACCCTGACAAATAAAAATTCCTCTAATTAGACTTCCTTTACATCTATCACATTTAATAATCTTTCTATTAAAGTTTTCAGCAATAGTATTGTCTTTATTTAGAATTCCTAAGTCTACTAAAAACTTTGTGTGTTCTTCATTAAATGTCATAATGTATTTTAGCTTATAATCAAGTTTAGTTCTTTGTATTGCTTTTAGATCTGTTTTAACATCATATAATTTTCTAAACAGAAATATGATCCTTCTCGCAACAAAATTCATTGTTGTGGAGATTTGAACACCAAAGTGATTTCTTAAAATAACTATATCAGCTTTGTATCTTATTATTCCATAAAGTTCTGCTTTTTGGCAACAAATTTCTGATTCAACATTTGCTAATTCTTTTTTTACTTCACTTGAAAATGACATATTACTTTAAATAATTATTTGCACTGATTGCGGCAATTGCTCCATCGTTTACAGCAGTTGCAATTTGTCGAACATCTTTTTCGATTACATCTCCACATGCAAATATTCCCTCCACACTAGTTTCTTGTTTTGAGTTAGTAATTATATAACCCAATTCATTCAAATCAATTACATCGGAAAATTGAGAGGTATTTGGAACTTTACCAACACATTCAAAGACACATTTTACTGCAAGTTCAGAAATTTCTTCATTTCTTTTAATTTTAATGTTTTCAAGTCTATCATTACCTAAAAACTCAACTATTTGACTATTAGTTATTAACTCAACATTTTCTTTCGACTTAAGCAATTCTAAGTCCTTTTTCTCTCCTCTAAACTCATCTCTTCTATGAATTAGGTATACTTTATTAGCATATTTAGAAAGCGATAACGCTGATGATATAGCGCTCATTCCCCCGCCTACAACAGCAACATCCATTCCTTTATATAATGGTCCATCGCACACTGCGCACCAAGAAATTCCTTTATAGAAGAATTTAGATTCAGTAGGAATATTAAGTACATTTTCTTTCGTTCCAGTTGCAATAATTACTGTTTTAGTTTTGTAATTATTATCACCAATAAGTTCAAAGTAATTATCATTTCTTATAATCTTATTCACCTTTTCAGGAATGTATTCTATTTCTAAATTCATTGCTTGACTAAACATCTTACTAGCTAACTCATATCCAGCAATCCCCTCGAATCCTGGATAATTGTTTATAACTTCAGTTTTAGTGACAGCTCCACCGGGAGCATCATTTTCAAAAATACCTACCTTTAAATTAAATCTTTTTGCATATATACCTGCAGTTATTCCCGCTGGGCCTGCTCCTATTATTAAAACATCATACATATTATAATTCCTGCTTTCTAAATTTATAATTATATTTTAACTATGATTGTTTATTTTATATTACTAATTCTACTCTATTATCATTCTTTGCATCGTTTGAACAATAAAATTTCTAACGAAGATATATATTATTAATACTAATAATAGTAATCCAATGTTTGGAAATTTTACTAAAGGAATGAATAATGAAAACACTAAACACGAAACTGTAAAAGCAATTGGTGCATATGCATATTTTATCAATCCTAAAGTTTTTAATATTAATTTAAAACCAAACTTTTCTATAATACTTTCGAAAGAAAAATGAAGAATCGCAATAGTAAATAAAGGGAAAAGTACTAAATAAAATTTTTCATAAGCTATCCAATCAATATACCCCGTCAAAGCAACTAAAATTAAAAGTGAAATTAATGGTTTAAATATCTTTAATAAGAAAAACTTCTTTTGCATCTTTGGGGTTGATTCAATAATTGTAAATTCTTTTTTACCATCGATCTTTTTCGATATCTCTTCCATTAATTTCAATAATTCTTCATTATTTTTATCTATATCTGTATCAATATTATCAGTATTACTATTTGTATTATCTTTATCAGATACTTCTTTATTTAATTTTTTATTTAGTTCATTGATTACATCATCTATAGTTATTTTATCTAGATTATCTGTGTTTTCTAGACCTTCTGTACTATCTAGATTATTTTCGTTAGTTTCGTTTGTTTTATCTATATTACTTTTTTTATTTTCATCCATTTTAATACC
>CAZHQU010000024.1:0-12845 GCA_964534245.1 uncultured Coprobacillus sp. | reverse complement strand
CACCTCTCAGTTTATTATATTATAACATAATATATTATATATTTAAATAAGCTTTATAAAAAAAGAAGATTAGCATTAAGCTAATCTCATATTTTATTATTTTAAGTTATTATAAACAACGTTTCCGTTACTTACAGTCATATAAACATTGTAATCTTTATCAATTACAGCAAAGTCAGCATCTTTTCCTAATGCGATTGAACCTTTACTTTCAGCAATTCCTAAAACTTTTGCTGGGTTGATTGTAGCTAAATCAATTGCTTCTTCCATTGATAAGCCAATAACACCTTGCATGTTCTTAATTGCATCATTCATTTTTAATGTACTTCCAGCAAGTGTTCCATTTTCAAGTCTAGCTTCTTTACCTTTAACATATACATCTTGTCCTCCTAATTTATATACACCATCAGGAAGATGTTTAGCTTCGATACCATCAGTGATTAAAGTAATCTTGTCTTGACCTTTAGCTTTGTATAACACTTTAATAGCTTCGCTTGATACGTGAACTAAGTCACAGATTAATTCAGCATAAATTGAATCAGAGATCATTACACCACCAACTGTACCAGCTTCACGATGATGTAAACCTTTCATTGCGTTATAGCAATGTGTTGCTGAAGTTACACCATTTTCAGCGGCTTCTAAAACTTGTTTAGCAGTTGCATCTGTGTGTCCTAAAGAAGCTACGATACCTTTATTATATAAATAATTAGCTAATTCTTTACCATTTTCTTCATAAGCAAGAGATACTTCTTTAATGTGGTTATTACTTGCTTCTTCAAAAAGTTTAAATGTTTCAACATCACATGGGATAATACAAGATTCAACTTGTGCACCTTTATGTTTCTTAGAGATGAATGGTCCTTCTAAATGGATACCTAAAACATATGCACCTTTGTCATTTTCATTATCGATATAGTTAGCAATGTTTTTAAGTGCTGCACAAATATTTTCTTTAGTTTGTGTCATTGTTGTTGGTAAGAATGTACTTACACCTTCTTTAGCAACTGTTGCACAAATATTTCTAATATCTTCTAAATTAGGATACATTGAATCTGAGTTATTTGCACCATGAATGTGTCTATCGATAAATCCAGGAACAACGATATATTTATCATCTAACTCTGTAGCACCATCTACTTCGTTAAAGCTTACGATTTTACCATCTTTAACTTCTACGCTAGCTTTTACAATACCTTTACCTTCTACATAAATATTACAATTTTTAAATCCCTTCATATTTATACCTCGTTATATAATTTTTTTTAATACATCTTCTATTTTTATTTCTTCAACTGTATCTGTTGTTAAGTTCTTATATTCTAAGATACCATCTTGAGCTTTTCTACCAACTACAACTCTATTAACAATACCGATTAAGTCAGCATCTTTAAATTTAACACCAGGACTTTCTTCACGATCATCAAATAGAACATCATAACCTTTAGCTTTTAAATCATTATAAATGTTTACAGCTATTTCATAGTTTGGAGTACCTTTCTTATCTAAAGGTAATACATGAACATCAAATGGTCTTATTTCTTTTGGCCATACAGCTTTTTCATTATTGTAATGTTGTTCTAAAACAGCCATTAGTAATCTACTAACACCGATACCATAGCATCCCATAATAATAGGTTTAGTTTTTCCATCTTTATCAACGAATACAGCTTTCATTGGTTCAGAATACTTAGTTCCTAATTTAAAGATATGACCAGCTTCAATACCTTTAGCATGTTTAATAATACCTTTTCCATCAGGAGATGGAGCACCATCAGGGAAGTCTTCAACTTCAATATTACTTGCATAATCTGATGAATCACTATAAACGATTGTGTCTTCACCGATATCACATAATAACATGAATTCTTCACTTTCCTTACCGCCAATATTACCACTATTAGCATGAACAATTCTGAAGTCTAATTCTAATCTATTAAGAATATTAATATAAGCTTGTCTAACTTTTAAATACCATTCATCTAAATCTTCTTGAGTTGCTGAGAAAGTGTATAAGTCTTTCATAATGAACTCTCTACCTCTCATTAAACCAAATCTTGGTCTAAATTCATCTCTAAACTTAGTTTGAATTTGATATAATGCTAAAGGTAATTTCTTATAACTTGTTATGAAATCTCTAACAATTGAAGTAATAACTTCCTCATGAGTTGGTCCTAAACAGAATTCTCTATCATGACGATCTTTTAATCTCATTAACTCTTTGCCATAGTTTTCCCATCTGCCACTTTCAACCCATAAATCTTTAGTTTGTAAAGCTGGCATTAATAATTCACTACAGCCAATAGCATCTAGTTCTTCACGAATGATGTTTTCAATTTTCTTAATAACTTTATATCCAAGTGGTAAATAAGTGTAAACGCCAGCTGCGTTTTGTTTCATATATCCACCACGTAATAGAATCTTATGACTTATAACTTCTGCCTCTTTTGGCATATCTCTTAGTGTTGGTGCAAATAACAATGATTGCTTCATATATTTCTTTATGAACCTCCTATATTAAAATAAACTTTTTATATCTTCAAATGCTACAAATATCATTAATGCCATTAATAGAATAAATGTAACTGTAATTAATACTGTTTCAACTTTTTGATTTGGTTTTTTCTTAGTTATTGCTTCATATGCTAAGAATACTAAACGTCCACCATCAAGTGCAGGAATTGGCAATAAGTTTAATAAACCAATATTAACGCTTAAGAATCCAATTAAGTTAAGTACATAAGTGAATCCCGCATCTAATGCTTGACTTGTGATTGAAAAAATTCCAATTGGTCCTGATAAGTTTTTAATTGATACAGTACTATTAAACAATAATTTGAATGTTTGGAATACTGCTAAGAAAGCACTTCCTGTACGTTCAAATGCATAACCAAAACTCTTAATTAAAGAAAACTTACTTGTATAGTTAATATCAATTGTAGCATAAGTTGCACTTGGTTTACCACCATCTAATGCAGTTTGATTCTCAATTAATTCTTTACTATACGGTTTTACTTTAACAATTTCTTGTTTAGTTGTTTCAACTCCTTCAACTATAGTAGTTCTCTCAACAACCATAGTTATCCAGTTATTATCTTCGTTTTCATCATTACCAATAAATCCATTTGCAAACTGTCTAACATCAGTCCAAGTTGGATTTTCAATATCTCCAATTTTTACAATTTTATCTCCGTATTTTAATTGACTATTATCACCTAAACCTCTACTTGAAGAAGTAAATGTATCATCTAATACTTTAATAACTGGAGTTTCAGTCGGATCATAATACCATCCACTACCAAATCCCATATTATTAATAGAAATAAATGGCACACCTTCAATAGTCATTGCTTTACCATCACGAGTAAAATTGATAATAATTTTTTCAGCTAAACCTTTTTCATTATATTCATTAATGAATTTTGCAATTCCGTAAAAATCAGTAATTTCACCACTACTACCCATAGTTTGTGATTCTAAACTAGTGATAATATCACCAGATGCTAAATAGTCTTCCCTAGTTCTATAAATTACAACAGGTTCATCTAAACCTTTTTCATTATATAGACTAACAAATTCTTGAACTTTATCCCATGATTCAATATTTTCAAATTCTTTCTTTTGGATTGATTCAGAGTAAATTCTTACAACACTATCATCTTTATATTTATCGATATCACTAATGTCAATTTGAGTTCCATATTGGTAAGCTATATCTCCCATAGTAACATCAGAAATTTCATTAGATTCCATATTTGCAAATCCCATACATAACCCTGCAATAAAGTAAATAACTATTGCAAGTAAGAAGTTGAATAATGGTCCACCAAACATAACTAATGCTCTTTGGCCTTTTTTCTTAGCTCCTAAAGTTCTGTTATGAGGAGCAATTTGCATTTCATCTTTTTTAACATAACAAATAGCTTGTTTATCAACAACGTGACGAACCATCACACCATCAATTTCTATATCCATATAAAGATTTCCAGAATCACTTTCATCATATATATCGTATTCACCAATTTTATATAACGGATATTTTTCAAATTCTTTGTAATCAATATCTAAATAGAAGCCTTTAATAACACCATCAACTATATCAAGTCTTAATTCTTCTTTTCCTTCGAATGGATCCGCTTCTACCTCTTCCCCAGCAATGGCACAGAAACCACCAAGAGGAAAGGCTCTAATAGAGTAAATAGTTTCACCTTTACGCTTTTTCCAAAGTCTTGGTCCCATACCAATTGCATATTCTCTACACAAGATGTTTGCTCGTCTTGCAAATAGGAAATGACCAAACTCATGTATACCTACAATTAAACTTAATACAATAACAAAAATCAATAAACTTATAATAAAATCAAACGCTTCACTGAAGAAACTCAGGAAGTTCAAACTTAACCCAATAATCATTTATATACCTCTTTAATTCTTTCTTTAATAGCAATGTCAGTATTAATTATATCTTCAATAGTATAACCATTTTCAAACTTACTATTATCAAATTCATTCACTGCATTACTAATAATATTTTCTATCTCAAGAAAAGATATCTTTTCTTCTAAAAACAATTCTACAGCAATTTCATTGCTTGCATTATAAACAGTAGGATATAACCCACCTTTTTTCCCAACTTCATAAGCAAGCTTAATCATTGGAAATCTCTCATAATTCATTTCTTTGAAATTAAGAGTTCTTAACTTAGCAAAATCTAATTTAGGAACATCAGTTTTACTTAGTTTACCTAAAATAGCTTCTTGAATAGGGATAATCATTGAAGGACTATAAAGAACAGCTCCCACACTATTATCTTTATATTCAACCATTGAATGAATAATACTTTCAGGATGAATAATAGTTTCTATTCTATCATAATCTATATTAAATAGATAATGGGCTTCAATAACTTCTAATCCTTTATTAACCATTGTGGCGGAGTCGATAGTAATCTTTTTACCCATTGACCAGTTTGGATGATTTAAAGCTTCTTTAACAGTCTTACCTGCCAACTCATCGCGAGTTTTCTCTCTAAATGATCCTCCCGAAGCAGTAATAATTAATTTATTAACTTCTGCCTTATTATTCTTAACTAATCTATAAATAGCATTATGCTCGCTATCAATAGGAATTATCTCAACACCATTTTCTTTAGCTAGTTTATTTATTAACTCACCACCGACTACTAGTGATTCTTTATTAGCAAGCATTAAGTTTTTGCCTGCTTCAATAGACCATATTGTGGTTCTTAATCCAGATATCCCTGTAATCGCATTAACAATATTATTTGAATAAGATATAGTTTTTTTCAAACCTTCTAATCCAAATCCAACTTCACAAGTAACTTTATCTTTTAGTTCATTTGCTTCTTTTTCACTAAAAGCACAAATAAACTCTGGTTTACAAATTTTAATAACCTCTATTGCTTTATTAATATTCTTTCCAAAAGCAATAGCTTTAATAACAATATCATTATCAGTGCATACTTTTATTGTTTGTTCACCAATTGAACCAGTAGCACCTAACAAAACTAAATCTTTAATTTTAGCCAAGAATCATCACTTCCATTATCATAACAATTATATAATAAACTAACCCAGCAAATATAAAACTATCAAAACGATCTAATATACCACCATGACCAGGCATTATATTTCCAAAGTCTTTCACATCAAAACTTCTTTTAAGTTTAGATTCAACTAAATCACCAAGTTGTACAACAACTGATAATACACAACTAAACACTAACATAATTATAATTCTTAAAGCAATGTTCCCTTCAAAAGAAATTACTCCAAATAAGAAAGCACCAATAGTTCCAATGACACTTCCGCCAACCAATCCAGCAACACTTCCTTCAACACTCTTCTTTGGGCTGATTGTAGGGCATAATTTATGTTTTCCAAATTTAATACCAAATAAATAAGCAAATGTATCAGTTACTAATACTACTAAATAGACATACATAAAAGCATTAACACCGTTCATATCCATACCTAAATTATTTATATTTATAGGTGCTAAATATTTAATGCTAAAAGCATAACCTAGCATTAAGCCTGTATATAATAATGAGAACGAACATGTTTGAATTTCATTTGCATTAGAATCTTTAACAAAAAGCATTCCTATATTTATACCAACAATACTTAGTAAATATAATAATATTGGATACAAATGAGCATAATGTTTTCCCATATTAGAAATAAAAGTAGCGTTACATGTTAGGATACCAATTACACCAGATATTATCGGAAGTATAACTCTAAACTTCTTTAAATTAGGCATTTTTTTAGCTGCGGCAGTAATATATTCATAACATCCATATGAAGACAAAAACATTACTAGAATAGAATATAATATTCTACATATTTCATTATCTATTAACACAAGGGGGAATAATATTGCAAGCATCACGATGCCTGAAATAAGTCGTTTTATCATACAAGTCCTCCGAACCTTCTAGTTCTTTTATTATATTCATCAATAGCTTTATCAAAATCTTCATATGAAAAAGCTGGCCAGCACACATCAACAAATAAAAACTCGCTATATGCTATTTGCCATAACAAGAAATTACTTACTCTCTTTTCTCCACTAGTTCTAATTAATAAATCAACTGGTGGCATATCTTTTGTATATAGATAATCTTCAAATTTCTTTTCAGTTATTTCTTCTAATGATACTAATCCTTTAGCGTAATCTTCACATATTAATTTTGTAGCATTAACAATTTCTTCATGCGATCCATAATTAAAACAAATATTTAAATAATTACCATTACAATCTTTTGTCATAGATTCAATCTTATTAATTAATTCTAAAATATCAACTGACAAATTCTTTCTTGTCCCTATAACTTTTACACATATATTATTTTTGACCAATTGGTCTGCATATTTAGAAAGATATATCTTAATTAATGACATTAAGTATTTTACTTCCTTTTCAGGTCTTGACCAATTTTCAGTAGAGAAAGCAAAAAGAGATAAATACTTTATATTCTTCTTACGAGCATATCTAGCAATACGTACAAGATTGTCACATCCCTTTTTATGTCCATAATTTCTAGTATGGCCATTCTTTTCTGCCCATCTTCCATTACCATCTAAAATAATTGCAATATGATTAAGTACTTTACTCACAAAAACACTCCTTCTACCTCAATATTATATTATACACTAAAATTAAGTTTTTTTAAAGATATATTTATATTTTATCTTGAGAAATTGTCATTATATTAAAATATATTCCTGTTTTAATATTTATATGTACTTAGATAAAAGAAAAAAAGAAACCGATTTCTCAGTCTCTCATCTTTATAATCATATTATAATTTATTATATCCTAATTTAAGAATATCGATATATTTATTATATTCTTCCTTTGCTTCTTCTTCAGTGATTTCACTAGTTAAATATTGTTGAACACAATTATCTCCAACCATTTTAATTAGTTTAACAACATCAGAGAATTTTTCTTTCTTTTGATATTCTTCAGGAAAGAATTCCACATCAAGATGTGAACTCTTATTAAAGATATAATTAACAAATTCTTTTGGATATTCTTTTTTCTCATTAAATAAAATGTAAATTGTGTTTAATCTAAACTGTCTATTTTCCTCTTTTTGTAATTTGTCAATTTCATTAGCAAATTTTACTTTAAGAGCTTTATAGATGTCATTGTTATTTTCTTCTAAATATCGCTCAAACTTTCTTTTACTTAAGCCATAGCGATAATCAATAATATAAGTAAATAAATCCTCAAGACTCAAAAAGTATTGATAGAAGCTTCCTCTTGGTATGTCAGCGCCTTTAGCTATATTAGCAATTACTGCTTTTTCTAATGGAACGCGTGAAAACTCCTTTTTACCAGCTTTCAATATTCTAAGTCTTTTTTCTTTAGGAAGATTGAAAAATGTTTTTGTAGGCATATAGAGCTCCTTTCTTTATATACTAATTTTATCACAATTAAAATCTATTGTCAACTTAATTGAACTTAAAAATTTATTTATATATCGACAAATTTTAGAAAATTTATTTTTATTCAACAATATTCATCACATTTCTATTTTTAAATTATTTTCTAAATTATTGTTATTTAATACATAATCACCAATAGAAATAAATAATTCAAGCAAATCAAATGAATTTATAATGATTTCTTTCCAATAAATTAGTGAATCAAGTACAAAATTTTCGTTGCTTACCAACTGATTATTTCCTATAATAATTTCGTTGATTATACTTATTGAAGTAACTAAATCAAGAAAAATTTCATTAGATTCATCACATTTTTTTGATATATTTAATAAAGTATTACCAGATCCATAAATTATCCCGTTTTCTTTTGCATTCTTCAAAGTAGATAATGTATTAGATAGTTTTTCTAGAGTTAAATTATATTCAAATTCTTTTAATGATGGAACATAAATAATCGCAATACTTCCAGATAAAATTGATATTCTTTTTCTAATGTTATAGGTTTGTTCCAATGATTTTAAATATGTAATTCTCTTAAATAATCCTTCATTTTTAGATAATTTTTCATCTTGAATAATGGTCATTTCTCTATTAATTTCTATATATTTTGCTTTTCCGATTTGATTTATGGTTTGATATTTCGTCTTTTTTGTGATTATATTAGAGCTAAATGCAATAGATAAATCATCTAAAATCTCTTTGGAATTATTTCCATATTCTGGAGAAATTACTAAACATATATTATAATTAAAATTATTGTTCAAATATATAACATAATCCACTACTTCTTTTTCATAACTATTTGCAATAATCAATAAATCATCTTTTGTTTTTTTAATATCATAAATCAAATTTTCTAAATCACTTACTGTTTTAATATCATCATTAACAAGTAATATATAAGCATTATTAAGTATAATCTTTCCCGTTTTAGAAAAATATGGACTAACATAACCTCTGTCAAATACAATACCTTTGTATATTTCTGAGTATATTTTTTCTCGGAAAGTCGGTTTACAAATAATATTTTCACTAGAATCAAATACTTTTGTTACACATTCAGAAATATCAATATCATTTGAAGCACACATACATATATCAAAATAATTCTCTTTCTTACAGTCAATTTTTTCATTATATAAATTAGCAATAATATAATCTCTAGCTTTATCTATATTAAGCTTTACATCCCTCATATTATATTTTATTGCTTTTCTACATAGTTCAGTTGATAAGATCACTGTACTAGTTGAACCATCTCCTATAGTATCTTTCGTTTTTTCTGATGTTTTTTTAAGAAGTTCTACACCAACATTTTCTATTCTATCATCTAAAACGATACTATTCATAACTGTATATCCATCACTAGTTATATTATATAATCCGTTGTCAATCACTATTCTTTTACCATTTGGTCCATATGTTTTCTTTACAATTTCACATGCTTTTTCCATTCCTGTATATATTTTTTTCAGTATATTCACATTATCACCTACTTATTATATATTAATATATATTAAAAAAAATAACTGGTTTCCCAGTTATTTACTATTTGCAATATATTAATCTTATATTTTCAAATCTCCTTCTTTAATTAATCCATATTTACGGAAGATAACATCAATGATCCATACCATAATTATAGGTAATATTATACATAATAATGCTATACTTAATATTGCGTTTGTTGTGATGTTTCCTAGGTTATTTAAATCATAATCTATTATTCCAATTATACCAACTAGACCACTAGTGCCCATCCCTGCACCGCTAGGAGTACAACAAGTATTTAAGACACATGTAGCAATTGGTCCTAAAATTGCACTAACAATTATTGTTGGGAGCCATATAATAGGTTTCTTTAAAATGTTTTTAAATTGTAACATTGAAGTTCCAATCCCCACAGATATCACAGTTCCTATGTTATTATCTTTTCTAGACATCACTGCAAAACCTACCATTTGTACACAACACCCAACAACAGCTGCTCCACCAGCCAAACCATTAATTGAAAATGCTAGAGCAATTGCTGCGGAAGATATTGGAGCAGTAAGTGCCATACCCATTATTACAGCAATTAATATACCCATTATAAATGGTTGCATTTCAGTAGCACTATTTACAAATTCACCCACTAATGTAGTGATAGATGAAATAGGTCCTCCTATTATTACAGTTAAAACCATTGATACTAAAGTTACAAACATCGGAACAATAATTATATCAACTGGAGTTTTTTTCTTTAACACAACATTTGATAATAAAACTGTACAAATTACAACAACATATACAGTTAGTGGATCTCCAACTTGGAATTTGAACTTATCAGCGAAATATTCTGAAACTGTCATATCAGTAAGTCCAATTAATCCCCAAATATTAGCTGATCCTGCATATGAAGCGATGCCACCAGCAATACAACATACAATTAACTTTATATTATCTAGTTTCATACTTCTAGCAATACCTAAACCAATGCCTACGCCTGTAAACATTTTTAACACGGTCGATAGGTTATTTAATAATATAAAAACTAATGAATCAGTAGCAAATATTTTTGCTATTGTTCCTATAATTGTTCCAATAATTAAAGTAGAAAATAATCCATATGCCATCCCATTCATTGTTGTGATGATAAAATTCAGTATTTTCTTTCCAACTTTTTGATTTTGAGTATTATTTACATCTAATGTTTTATCTTTGATTTCTATATTTTCTTCATTTTTCTTACTCATAATAAGCCTCTATTTCACTAATTTATAATTTTCAACAATTTTTGATTCTAATATTTCTCCGTTATTTTTCTTTACTTTTACACTAAATGATTCAACTTTAATATTATAGTTTTTATCAATTTCTTCACCATATACAATAATTACAAAGTCTTGTAATAATTGTTTTACAACATATTTAAACTCTTCAAAGTTAAGATTTTCAAAAGATATACTTTTATAATGCATAATTCCATTTTCATCTTCTTCAAATGTTATCTCAGTCATATCAAAATTTTTTGTATATCCTTTAGTCATTTCAGTGTATAAACGTTCTCTATATTCTTGAAACACTGATGTTTGAACTTTCATTAACTTCATTTTTGGTCTCAAATATAAAGCAAAACCTAACAGTAAGAATATTAAAGCTAATAAAGTATACATATCTTTATCTGGTAGAACTTTAAACACTTTTAAAGCAAGCACTATTACTCCAATAATACCTGATATTAATGCGACTATATTTGATCCTTTCGTTTTAACTCCAAACATATATATCACCTCTTTTTATTTTTTTATCACAAAACAACTATAAAGTCTATCTAATCAGTGTAATGATTTCTATCTTTATAAAAGTCAAAGAACATTTCTAAAAAACTTCTTTTATAAAATACGAACTGATCATTATCATATATTTTTAATAATTCTTCCTTAGTTACATATTTTACTTCTTCAACTTCATTATCTTTAAATAATACATCTTTTAAGTCAATATCTTTAATTATTAAGTAATTTTCGTCTACCCCTTCATAATAATGAATTGAAATACATGGCCTTTCTTTTGAAAAATCATGTGTCAATCCTAGTTCTTCATACAACTCTCTTGCGATTGCATCTGATGCACTTTCCCCTGTGATTGCAGCACCCCCACAAGTTACATCCCATCTTCCTGGCCATGTACTTTTGTTTCTATTTCGTTTTTGAATTAACATCTCTCCGTTTGAATTAAATATACATAAATGAACGATTACTCTATATTCTCCTTCTTTTAACTTATCGCTTCTATTTCCAATTTTACCTGTTTTTTCATATTTATAATTTAATATATCAAACTTTTCCATATTAACTCCTTACAATTTTATTAAAGATATTAAATCTCTTTCTTGTAATTTTGATTTCAAATGTTTTCCTATATTAATATCAAATTGTGAATGTTCAACTAATCTAAACACTTTAGATAAAATGTCAATCATATCTATAATAGTACTTTTATTTCTCATTTCAATTGTAGTTATAAAAGTTGTAAAAGCATAGACCCCGCATAATGAATAAAACGATAACTTATTATGTCCGACTTTTTCAAAAGGAAAATCTGTAAATAACATATGATTAGCCATAACTTTAGAAATAAAATCATCATAATTAGGTGCTATAGAATATAAATGTTTTTTATATTCCTCATAAAGACTAAAATCTACATTTTCAATAATATCATCTATATAATCGGAAACACTATGATTATTATTTTGATATAATAGTAAGTAATCGTATATTATTCTAATAATATCCTTTAGTGCTATAGTCTCTTCATCAGATACTTTATAATCTAAATAACTAGCAATTTTAATAAATTTATCTTTTAAAAGATTATTTTCTTGTATGATTTCAACACAATCAATTTCAATTTTACTATCCTCATTAGTGCTAGTAAATTCAATTTTTTCTAAGTCATATAATATTTCTAAAACACCCTCACAACTGTTCCCGCAGCTTTTTTCATAGAAAGGTCCATCTTTAAAGCATTTAGGATACATTCTACAAACATCAGAAATACTATCTTCTCCAAACTTTTTATGAATTTCACACAATCCATCTTCTCCATGAAAAACACAATCGCCATAATAATCCTTTTTAATGTACGCATATCTCTCAGCAGTTGGATTAATACACACATATATTCCTCTATCTAGTTTATCACGGAAATCTTGATCACATTCTAAGTTCATTAATTTAAAATATTCATTAAGTGCCATCGTAACTGTCCATCCAACACAACACGTATTTCTACAATCACCACATTTACAATTAAATTTATCCAAATAATTTGGAATTAAATATTTCTGAAACCAACTGCTGTTTTTACAAGATGTCTTGG
>CAZHQU010000023.1:0-13061 GCA_964534245.1 uncultured Coprobacillus sp. | reverse complement strand
AAAATATCTTCGTCCTTGTAATAGGGACGAAGTTTTTATTTAAGATAATTAAATGTTATGAGGAGGATATATGTATAACAAGGTACCAACTGATTTAAAATTTATTGAAAGAGAAAAGAAGGTAGAAAAATTCTGGAAAGAAAACAGTATTTCAAAGAAGTGTACTGAAATTCATAAGAATGACAAAACATGGACATTCTTTGATGGACCACCAACAGCAAATGGTAAACCACATATCGGTCACGTTCTTACAAGAGTTATTAAAGACGTAATACCTCGTTATCAAACAATGAAAGGTCATAACGTTTCTCGTAAGGCTGGTTGGGATACTCACGGATTACCAGTAGAACTTGAAGTCGAAAAACAATTAGGTCTTGATGGAAAAGAACAAATTGAACAATATGGTTTAGCACCATTTATTCAAAGATGTAAGGAAAGTGTTTGGAAATACAAAGGTATGTGGGAGGAATTTTCTAGTACTGTTGGTTTCTGGGCTGACATGGAAAACCCATATATTACATATGATAATAAATACATTGAATCTGTATGGTGGTCTTTAAAGAAAATTTGGGATCGTGGATTATTATATAAAGGGTTCAAAGTAGTTCCATACTGCCCTAGATGTGGAACACCACTTTCAAGTCATGAAGTTGCTCAAGGTTATAAAGATGTTAAAGAAAAATCAGCAATTGCTAAGTTTAAAGTAAAAGGAGAAGATAATGCATATTATTTAGCATGGACAACTACTCCTTGGACATTACCATCTAACTTAGCACTATGTGTTAACCCTGATGAAACTTATGTAAAAGTAAAAACTACTAATACAAAATTAGATAAAGAAGAATATTATATTTTAGCAGAAGCATTACTTTCTGTTGTTAAAACAGAATATGAAGTTGTTGAAAAATATGTTGGTAAAGATTTAGAATATAAAGAATATGAACCATTATTTGATTTCAAGAAATTAGATAAAAAACATTACTACATCGTTTGTGACAACTATGTTACATTAACTGATGGTACTGGTATCGTTCATATCGCTCCTGCATTCGGGGAAGACGATGCTCGTATTGGTAGAAAATATGATTTACCATTCTTACAACTTGTTAATAGTCGTGGGGAAATGACTGAAGAAACTCCATGGGCAGGTATGTTCTGTAAGAAAGCTGATAAAGAAGTATTAATCGCTTTAGATAAAGAAAATAAATTATTCGAAGCATTAAACTTTGAACACTCATATCCACATTGTTGGAGATGTGATACACCACTTATCTACTACGCTAGAGAATCATGGTTCATTGAAATGACTAAAGTTAGAGATGATTTAGTTAGAAATAATGGAACAATTAATTGGCTTCCTGAATCAATCGGTAAAGGTAGATTTGGTGACTGGATTTCAAATGTTCAAGACTGGGGTGTAAGCCGTGATAGATATTGGGGAACACCACTTCCTGTTTGGGAATGTAGTTGTGGGCATAGACATGTAATAGGATCAATTGATGAACTTAAAGAAATGAGTTCAAATTGTCCAGAAAGTCCAGAATTACATCGTCCATTTATTGATGAAGTAACTATTAAATGTCCAAAATGTAATGGAGAAATGCATAGAGTTAAAGAAGTTATTGACTGTTGGTATGATTCGGGTTCAATGCCATTTGCTCAATATCATTATCCATTTGAAAATCATGATCTATTTGAAGAGAACTTCCCAGCTGATTTCATCAGTGAAGGTGTTGACCAAACAAGAGGTTGGTTCTATTCATTACTTGCAATTTCAACATTAATCTTCAACAAAGCACCATTTAAGAATGTTATTGTTTTAGGTCATGTTCAAGATGAAAAAGGTCAAAAGATGAGTAAATCTAAAGGTAACGCAGTTGACCCATTTGAAGCATTAGCTGAATTTGGTGCAGATGCAATTAGATGGTACTTCTACTCTAATAGTGCTCCATGGCTTCCAAATAGATTCCATAGTAAGGCTGTAATTGAAGGCCAAAGAAAAGTAATGGGCACACTTTGGAATACATATGCATTCTATGTGTTATATGCTAACATTGATGAATTTGATCCAACAAAATATACATTAGATTATGATAAACTTCCAGTTATGGATAAATGGTTATTATCTAAATTAAATACTGTTGTAAAAGTTATTGATAATAACCTAGGTAATTATCGTATCTTCGAAAGCACAAAGATTATTGAAACATTTATTGATGATTTAAGTAACTGGTATGTAAGAAGAAGTAGAGAAAGATTCTGGGTTAAAGATATGCCACAAGATAAGATTAATGCTTATATGACATTATATACTGCATTAGTAACATTATGTAAGGCTGTATCACCAATGCTTCCATTCATTACTGAAGATATCTATCAAAACTTAGTAAGAAGTGTTGATAAGAATGCTCCTGAATCAATTCACTTATGTGTATTCCCAGAAGTAAAAGAAGAATACATTAATAAAGAATTAGAAGATAAGATGGAAGAAGTATTAGATGTTGTTGTATTAGGTAGAAATGCTCGTAATGCCGCAAACATTAAAAACCGTCAACCAATTGGAACTATGTATGTTCAAGGTGAAGTATTAGATTCATTATTTAATGAAATTATTAAAGAAGAATTAAACGTTAAAAATGTAGAATATGTTGATAGCGTAGATAAATACACTACATATAAATTCAAACCAAACTTCAAGACATTAGGACAAAAATGTGGTAAATTATTAGGATTCATTTCTAAGATTTTAGCTACAATTGATGGAAATAAAACAATGAAAGAACTAAACGAAAATGGAAAAATTGTTTTAGATGTTAATGGAGAATCAGTTGAATTATTAAAAGAAGATTTATTAATTGAAACATTCCAAACTGAAGGATATGCAGTTGCATTTGATAAAGGCTTATATGTTGTATTAGATACAAAATTAACTCCTGAATTAATCGAAGAAGGATTTGTAAGAGAAATCGTATCTAAAGTACAAACTATGAGAAAAGATGCAGGATTTGAAGTAGTAGATCATATTAAATTATATGTATGTGATAACGAAAAGATTAAAGGAATCGTTAATAATAATTTAGAAGAAATTAAGCAAGACATTTTAGCTGAGGAAGTTAACTTTGATGTAACAGCTGACGAAGCATTTGTTAAAGAATGGAATATCAATGGTGAAAATGTAAAACTTGCTGTAAAAAAAATATAAGATATAGACAACTATAAGATATAGACAACTATAATATATAGTATAATAGAGGAGAACAAAATGGCTATTACTGAATATTTAGTAAGTCGAAAAGACATATGTAAAAAACTGATTACTGAATTAAGAAAAAAATATGAATATGTATCGATTCTTGGAGTCGATACATATGGAATCTCTATTTCAGTGGATCGTTTTACATCATCTGTATCAGACTCAGGAAGTTCAGAAAGAGGTTTCGTAGTCAAAGTATACGATGGAAATGGATATCTTGAATATAGTACAGAAGATATTAATCAAGATAACTTTAAAAAAATAGTTAAAGATATAAAGAATTTTGAAGTGAAAGAAACATCAAGAGTAAAAGCAAAAGTACTTTCTGATGAAACTTTTACAAATGTATATTCTAGAAGTGATGAAAATCCATTAACAACTGAAGAAGTTTTAAAAGTTTTGAATGAAGTTAAAGAAAAAGCTTTATCATATGATGAAAAAATAATCAATGTAATGTGTCGATTTGAAAAATTTACAACATCAAAATTCTTTTTATCTGAAAATAAAGATTTAGAACAAGATTACCCATGGGTAAATGCTATGGTATATTGTGTATCCAGAAAAGATAGTAATATCAAAATGGGAAGAGAAGTAGTTGGTGGCATTAATTCTAAAGAAGTATTAGAAGAATTGGTATCAAAAACTAGTGATGCATGTAAGATTTCTATTGAATTATTAGAAGCATTATCAATTGAACCAGGTGTATATGATGTAATAACTGATCCATCTATTTCAGGATTAATTGCTCATGAAGCATTTGGCCATGGTGTAGAAATGGATATGTTTGTTAAAAACAGAGCAAAAGCTAAAGATTATATTGGAGAATACGTTGCATCACCAATAGTAAGTATGCATGATGGCGCATCTGCTGTTTTAAGTGTAGCTTCTTATTTCTTTGATGATGATGGTATTTTAGCATCTGACACAGAAATTATTAGAGATGGAATTCTTGTTGGGGGAATGGCCGATGCGTTAAGCGCAATGCAATTAGGTGTGACTCCAACTGGAAATGGTAGAAGAGAAACATTCACTCATAAAACATACACTCGAATGACTAATACATTTTTCTCTCCTGGAAAAGACCAATTAGAAGATATGATTAAATCAATAGATTATGGATTCTACTTATGCGAAACAAATAATGGAATGGAAGATCCAAAGAACTGGCAAATTCAATGTGTATGTGAATATGCTAGAGAAATCAAGAATGGAGAATTCACTGGTAGAATTTTTTCACCAGTAGTCTTAAGTGGATATGTTTTAGATGTATTAAAATCTATTTCTATGGTATCTAATGAATTCAAAATAATTGGTTCAGGATTCTGTGGAAAAGGCCATAAAGAATGGGTTCGTGTAAGTGATGGAGGTCCACATTTGAAAGCGAGAGTGAAGTTAGGATGAGTAAAGAAATTATCAGAATAGAAAATTTAATTAAAAGTTGTAAGATAAAAGATTATAAAATAATTTCTAAAACAACTAATTCTTATGAACTTTACTATGTTTTAAACAAACTTGAAACAGCAAGAGAAGTAAATGTTGAAGAAATTACAGTTACAATATTTAGAGATTTTGAAACATTCAAAGGTTCATCTGTGTTTACCGTTACATCTGCTTTTACTGATACTGAAATAAAAGAAAAGATTAATAATGCTTATGAAAGATGTTTATTTGTAAAAAATAATTCTTATGAGCTTCCGGATAAAGAAGTAATAGATATATCTAAATTTAAAGCAAGTTTTGATGTTGAAGACTTAGGTCAAATTGCAAGTAATGTAGCTAAAGCAATCTTTAAAGCAGATGTATACAGAGAAGGCTGGATTAATAGTACTGAAATATTTGTATCTAAGTTTATTAATGAATTTGTAAATTCAAAAGGTGTAAATGTATCTTATCCAATGACAAGATTAGTTTTAGAAGTAATCCCTACATGGAGTGGAGAAAAAGAAGAAGTTGAATTATATTATGCTAATTCTTCTAAAAACATTAATTTTGAAGAGATAACTAATGTTGTAACTGAAAAACTTGAAGATGCTAAAAACAGAAGTCTTGCTGAAAAGTTAACAAATGTAAATTCATGTAAAGTAATCTTAGGTGAAGATGAAGTTAAATCTATAATAAGAGGTTTTGTAAGCCAATTATCATACAATATGCAATTTAGACATATGTCTAAATATAAAGTTGGTGACTCAATCCAAACTGGTGAAGAATGTGATAAATTAACTGTTGTTGGAACATCTTACTTATCTAATTCAACATTATCTGCTCCAGTTGATTCTCTTGGGACTGTTTTAAAAGATACTATTTTAATATCTGAAGGAAAAGTTATTAATTTATTTGGAGACGCTCAATTTGGTCAATATTTAAAAATTGATAAACCAACAGGAGATTTTAAAAATATTAAAGTATCAACTGGATCAAAAGAATATAAAGAAATGAAATCAACTCCATATTTGAAATGTATAAGTTTTTCATCTTTCCAAATGGATTCATTTAGTGGATATTATGGTGGAGAAGTTAGATTAGGTATTTATTTTGATGGTAAAAAAGAAATACCTGTTTCAGGATTTAGCGTATCAGGTAATATATATGAAGATATAAGCAAAATGAAATTTTCAAAGGAAGTTGCTTCAATTGACGGATATGAAGGACCTAAATATTTAGAAGTAACTATGAGTGTAAACTAATGAAAGTATTAACTTTGATTGATTCATTCAAAGGGACAATTACATCTAAAAGACTAGGTGAATTAACTAAAGAAGTGTTATTACCAATAGGACATGAAGTAAAGTCTTTTGCAATTTCTGATGGTGGAGATGGATTCTTAGATGCAATATCAGAAAATATTGAGTTAAAAGAAATTAAATGCTTAGTTCATGATCCATTAATGAGAGAGTTTTCTGCTGAATATTTAGTAAATGATGATACAGCATATATTGAACTAGCAAAGGCAAGTGGAATAAATTTACTGAAAGAATCAGAACTTGACCCATATCATGCTACAACATATGGTTTTGGAGAACAAATCAATGATGCAATCAATAAGGGCTATAAAAAAATTGTTATTGGAATCGGTGGAAGTGCAACTGATGATGGCGGAAGTGGAATGCTAGAAGCTTTAGGTGTAAAGTTTAATAATGGTTTTCTAACACAAATGAATAATCAAAAATTAGGTGATATTACTTCAATTGATACAAGTGAGTTGGCTAAAAAAATAGAAGGAATTAACTTTGTTGTATTAAGTGATGTTACAAATCCTTTATTAGGGAGTAATGGAGCAACATACGTATTTTCACCTCAAAAAGGTGCGAAGAAAACTGATTTAGAAGCACTTGAAAATAATATGAAACATTATTCTTCATTCAATCCAGAATATATCAACTATTCAGGAAGCGGAGCTGCAGGAGGAGTTGGTTATGCTTTGAAAACATTTCTTAAAGCTGAAGTTGTATCTGGGATAGATTATATATTAGATTTAGTTAACTATGAAAGTATATATACTGAGTATGATTTAATAATAACTGGTGAAGGCAAAATTGATTCACAAAGTTTACAAGGAAAAGTTATATCTAGTATAATAGATAAAACTAAAGAAAGAAAAGTATTACTTGTTTGCGCAATTAATGAATTAAAAGATAATGACTATGAAGTAATATCTGTTGTAAATGAAGATGTTACAAAAGAAATGTCTATGAAAAACCCAGAATATTATTATAAAGAAATGTTAGCTAAAAAATTTAAATAAAATAAATTTATTAAACAATATCAAGCCAAATGAGAAATCATTTGGTTTTTTAGAATGAAAATTTACTTCAAATAGTGTATACTTGAAATAGACTTCAATTTATTGTATAATTAACTTACAAATAAATTTATGAGATTAATTAAGAAGAGAATATATTTATGGAAAAAAATAAAATAAAGCTAACATATGAAGACAATGCGGAATGGTTGATTGAAGTTGCTGCGCTAGCAAATTCATGCGATGGAGAATTATCAATTAAAATTGATTTAAAAGATAATGTTGTAAGAACAAAAAACTTTTTTCCCACTAGTTTATTAGCAGAGATGATTGATGAAAATATTAAACCTAAACCGGAATATGAAATATCTTCAGTGACTAACGATTTATACAAAATTATAAACATTAAAGTTTATAAAGGAAAAAATGTTCCATATTATTTATCAAGAAATAAAGACATAGAATTATATATTAAAGTGAATGAAGAAACTGTAAAGATTAAAAAAGAAGAATTTTTAAAATTGTTTAATACTGATGATCTACCAGTACTTCCATATGAAAATAGATATGGTAACTTTCATTATCTTGAAGAAAAATTTAGACAAATTAATATATATGATGTAGACTTTGAGGGTTTAGGATTAGTTAAAAATGGAATGTTAACTTATCCAGGTTATTGTTTTTCTGAAGCAATTAATAATAGAATATCACTTTTCTGTAGAAAATATCGAAATACTTTTCTACATAGTAAAGTTAGATATTGCATGTTTGAAGATGAAGTAAGCGGAGATATAATTTCTATGATTGAACATGCAATAAAATTTGTTAAAGATTTAACATATATTCAACGAGTTAGTATTGAGGATAGACCTAAATTTATAAAGGATTATTCACTAGAACTCTTAAAAAAACTAATAGTTGAAAGTTTCATTGAACAAGATTTTAGAGTAAACAAAGATATATATCTTGATTTGTATGATGATAGAATCGTAATTGGTTCATGGACTTCAAATAATAAAGTTATTGAAAAGAAAATTCTATTGAACTGTCTTGCTCAAATGAATATTATAAATATAGATACTTATCACCGTACTCCAAGTGATATAATGGTAGAATATGAGAATTATAAGTATGACTTATTTGATGAGATATTAAGTATAGACCCTGTTGGAAATACAGTTACGAAAACAATGCTAAATTATAATTACAAATGTTTACATATGTTACCAGAAGACCCAAAGTCTAGTTTAGAACTTGACAATCTATTTGATAGAGCAGTTCTAACGTTGTTGCGAGAAAGTTGTGAACATACTGTTAAAGATATGGCCATGACTTTAAGGGTAAGAGAAGGAACAATTAGGAATTGTATAAGGAGATTAGTTTCAAAAGGATATATTCAACAGGTAGGTAGAGGATATTTCAAACTATTTTAGAATATAATGATAAAATAATAAAAATGGTGACAACATGAAAAAGAATAGAAAAAAAATATTAGTTATAGGTTTATCAGGAGAATCAGTGTTTATGCACATAGATCATATGAATGAAAATGGTGAAACTATAAAAGCTGATTTAAAGAATACTGAACCAGGGGGAAAAGGGTACAATCAGGCAGTAGCTCTTGGAAAGTTAGGTGCTGATGTATCATTTATAACAGCTTTAGGTAATGATTATTATCGAAATGAGTGTATCAAAGTTTTAAAAGAACATAATGTTAAAGAATACATAGTAGATAAAAATGTACCTAGTTCATATGCTATTATAATTGTTGATAAAGAAGCAAATAATAATGTCATAGTATATCCTGGGGCAAGTAATGAGATTACTTTTGAAGATATATTAGTCTATAAAAACATTATTGATAATGCAGACATAGTATTAATTCAAAATGAATACCCACAAGAAGTTACTATGCAAATTATTAATTATTGCTATGAGCAAAACAAACAAATAATATTTAACCCAGCTCCAAAGTGCAGTTTAGATAATGATATTTTAAAAAAAGTAAGCATATTAACACCTAATGAGTTTGAACTTACAGAACTTAAAGATATAAAAGATTTAAATGTACTATGTACTATAGGAAGTAAAGGTGTGAAACATTTATTCAATGATTACGAAACTAGATATGACGCATATAAAGTAAAGGCTATTGATACGACTGGAGCAGGAGATATATTCAATGCGGGGTTATGTTATATGTTATCTTGTGGAGAAGCAATTGATGAGGCTATTAAATTTGCTATTGCATGTAGTGGTTATGCTGTTCAATATCCGGGAGTAATTAATTCATTACCAACATATGAAGATGTTATTAAATTTATAAAAAATAATAAAAATGGAGAATAAAATGAAAGCAGTATTAGTTGGTGTAAAACTTGATAATCAAAATCAACTTGACTTTGAACATGAAATGGAAGAATTAAAAAATCTAGCAACTGCTTGTAATATTGAGTCAATAGAAACAGTCACACAAAATTTAGACTCTTTTCATCCAGTCACATATATTGGAAAAGGAAAAGTTGAAGAAATTAAAATGGTAGTAGAAGCAAGTGAGGCAGATGTTGTGATTTTTAATGATGAACTATCTCCAATTCAAATTTCGAATTTACAAGATCGATTAGATGTATCTATTTTTGATAGAACATATTTAATATTAGAAATCTTCAAAAGCAGAGCTAAAACAAGAGAAGCAATAATTCAAGTAGAAATTGCTTCACTAAACTATATGCTTCCAAGATTAGTTGGCTTAAGACAAGGATTATCTAGACAAAGAGGCACAGGTGGAGGTTTTGCTCATGGTAGAGGAGCAGGTGAATCAAAGCTTGAACTTGATAGAAGAATAAACAAAGATAAAATTACAGCTTTAAAAAGAGAACTTGTAGAACTTTCAAAAACTAGAAAGCAACAACGAGAAAAACGCAAAAAGAATGATGTGCCAACAGTATGTTTAGTTGGTTATACAAATTCTGGGAAATCAACTTTAATGAATTGTTTGCTTGAAAAAGCAAAATCAAATGAAGAGAAAAAAGTATTTCAAAAAGATATGCTTTTCGCGACTTTAGAAACATCATCAAGAAGAATCTCCTTAGATGAAGGAAACTTTATTTTAACTGATACAGTAGGGTTTATAGAAAAACTTCCTCATAATTTAATTGAAGCATTTAAATCTACATTAGAAGAAATAACAGAAGCAAATTTAATAGTACATGTAGTTGATGGATCAAATGAAAAGTTTTTAAACCAAATCTCAGCAACGAATAAAGTCTTGGAAGAATTAGGAGTAGAGAATATACCTATTATTTATGCATTTAATAAAATTGATAAGGTTGAAGATTATTTGTATATACCAAATGATTATCCCGAAGCAGTTCGTATAAGTGCATTGAATAAAACGAATATAGATTATCTAATTAAAGTAATATTAGAAAAAGTTTACTGTGATTATGTAAATGTGGAGTTTTATATTCCATATGGAAAAGAAAACATAATGTTTAAAATTAAAGAGTCAGCTATATTTGTAAATGTTGAATATTTAGATGATGGAATATTATTGAAGTGTAAAACAAATGAATATACTATTAATAAATATCAAGAGTATCAAAAAAAAATAAGCCTAAATTAGGCTTATTTTTTACTTCATATAATTAGTGATTTAGATTGTATAGATGTAGAGCTCTTTTAAATATGTCCCTTGTGTTATCGTGAGAAATAGTTGTGTTGACTTTATCAATATCAACCCAAATACCACTAATAAATATACTTTCTAAATTAAACTTTTGGAATTCATCTATTTCATATACGTGAACATATATGTTTTTAGTAATTCCATTTACTCCAAATGTTCTAAAGTAATCATCATTTGGAATTTTTAGGTGTCCTGCTGAAAATGTATATGAATAGTTCCCGCATTCTCCATAGTATTTACCATCTTTAATGCTAACACCACTTTCCTCAAGGCATTCACGAATAGATGCATCTTTTGAATTCTCACCATTTTCGATATGTCCTTTTGGGAAAACAAATTCATTATGTTTAGTTTCTAAAACTAAAACTTTTCCTTTACAGAACACAATTGACATACCACTAAATTCAGTGCGGTGTGTCGATAAATAATTTCTTTTAGTACAATAGTCCTTTAGAGATTCTTTACCCTCAAAAACAATAGTAGGTTTATTATACTTGTTTAGATAAAATTTACTTTTATCTATTGAACCATATTCACTTTCAATGTAGTTTTGGAACCATTCATATATAGATTTAATAAGTAAATCTTTATCATAGTATCCACGGATATGAAAGTCATTCACCCAAGAATTATCTAAACACTCATACCAAAGATTGTTTTTTCTTCTTTCGATAATAAAGGCATGAGTCTCAACAATATCTTGATTTTTGTACTCAATGAAATATGATTCACAAGGGATATTTTTTGAAGTGAGAAAATCTCTATATAATTCAACGATATCAAAACAAATACCAATTCCACTATTAATTAATTCTTCCGGTTTTTGTAATTGATATTCCCCACATGGATTAATAAATGAGTCTAAATGGGTATCACCATTTTTATCAATATATCCATATTTAATGTTTTTTACATACTGCGTAAACTCCTTAAAACTTAAATCATAAATATTCATAATAAATCCTCTTATAAAAATTTTATCAAAAAATAATGGGTAAGTCAACTATTAAAAAGAAATACCATTATTTATTTAATGATTTTCTGAATAATAACATATAATTGATAGAGGTAAAATAATATAATTTGAAAAGTGAGGGTGAATTATGAATTACTTATTAGAGAAAGAACTCGATGAAAATATCATAAATGTAAAGAAAGATTTATGGGAATTAAAAATTGAAGAAGAAGAAAATACATGTATCTTAATTTTAGCAATGGTAAAAAAAGAAGATTCTCTTTTAAACTGCTTATGTAAAATAAAATATAATGATGCTATTACATATATACAGAATAAAACAAAATTAGTTAAAGATAATTATAATCAAATACTTGATGAAGCAAATGAAATATCGAAAAATGATGAATTAGAATTGATAACAGATGAACATATATTGTATGCAATACTTAAAAACGGAAAAAGTGAAGCAATACAAATGTTAGAGGATTTTAATGTTAATACTGATATGATGTTAATAACAGTAAATGAATATTTAGAGTTAAATGAAGAGAACTATATAACTAATATAACAGAAGAAGTGAAGAAAAGTAAAACTAACCCATATGTTGGCAGATCTGAATATATAGACAAAGTAATTAGAATCCTAAATAAAAAACAAAAAAATAATTGTATGTTATTAGGAGATGCTGGAGTAGGAAAGAGTGCTCTTGTTGAGGGTGTAGCAAGAAGACTCATAGATGAAGGGCATGAGGAAAATATATATCGATTAGAAATTGGTGGGATAGTTGCTGGAACGAGATACAGAGGAGATTTGGAAGAAAGAATTGTTGATGTAATAAAGAAAATTAAAGAACAAAAAGCAATATTATTTATAGATGAAATACAT
Organism: uncultured Coprobacillus sp.; assembly: GCA_964534245.1. Taxonomy (GTDB): domain Bacteria; phylum Bacillota_I; class Bacilli_A; order ML615J-28; family CAG-698; genus CAG-698. Next base: position 537 of record CAZHQU010000023.1, on the reverse strand, counting down.
ACAATAATGGGATCAAACAAAGGCGAAGAGTCATTAAGTATAGGAAATATTTTAAAACCAATGTTATCAAGAAATGAGATTAAATGTATAGGTGCAACAACTTTAGAAGAATATTATTTATATATCGATAAGGATAAAGCTTTTGTGAGAAGATTTCAAAATATAATAATACCAGAGCCAGATATCAACGAAACAACAAATATACTTATTAATATAAAACACCTATATGAAGAATATTATAAAATAAAATATTCAAAGAAACTAATTGAAAATATTGTAAAATGTGGTAAGTACTTTCCTAATTTGAAAAATCCCGATAAAACAATAGATTTATTAGATGAATTAGGAGCATATTCGAAAAAGAATAAAATTACAAGACCAAACATAAAGCACTTAAAATCAATAGTTTTGGAAAATCTTAATATGAAGTTTATTGATAACAAAAATAAAATAATAAACAAATATTATAATAGATTTTTAGATATTGATAATAAAGCAAAAACAATAGTAAATTTTGAATATTATGGTGATAGTATA